>JAFAZZ010000513.1 GCA_019239375.1 Solirubrobacterales bacterium
GGTTCACCAGCGGGTCGTCCAGATCGTCCGCGAGGAGATGAACGCGATCGGCGGCCAGGAGATGCTGATGCCGGTGCTCCAGCCGGCCGAGCTGTGGCGGCGCAGCGGCCGCTACGGGATCGACGAGCTGTTCAAGCTCAAGGACCGGCGAGCAGCCGACCTGGTGCTGGCGATGACCCATGAGGAGGTAGTCACCACCCATGTGGCCGCGGCCGTGAAGTCCTACCGGGACCTGCCGCTGATCCTCTACCACTTCCAGGTCAAGGAGCGCGACGAGCCGCGCCCGCGCGCCGGCGTGCTGCGCACGCGAGAGTTCATCATGAAGGACTCCTATACGTTCGATCGTGATCCGGAGGCGCTCGACGTGGCCTACCAGAAGCACGTGGTCGCGTATGACCGGATGATGGATCGCTGTGGTCTGGAGTGGTACCGGGTCGAAGCCGACGTCGGGATGATGGGCGGCACGGGCGCCCACGAGTACATGGCACCGTGCCCGGCCGGCGAGAACGAGGTCGCGCTCGCCGCCGGCTATGCGTCCAACATTGAGGTGGCCAGTGCCGAGGCGCAGCCGGTGGCCCTCGAACCTCCACGGGCCTCCCCCGAGGTGGTGCCGACGCCGGGGATGACCACGATCGACGCCGTGGCCACGGCGCTCGCCGTCCCCGATGGGGCCCTGCTCAAGGCGTACCCGATCATCCTCGATGGCGACCAGATGCGGCTGGTGGTGCTCCGGGGGGATCACCGGGTCAACGAGGTCAAGCTGCAGAATGCCCTCGGAATGCCCTTTCGTCCGGCCCGTCCAGACGAGGTGGCGGTCCGGCTGGGGCCGCCGGGGTACATCGGCCCGGTCGGCGCGCAGATGCCGATCCTGCTCGACGCCGGCGTCGCTCCCGGCGGGTACGTGACCGGAGCCAACGAGCCCGACGCCCACCTGCGCGGCGTTGAGCCCGGGCGCGACTTCCCGTTCGAGCGGGTGGACATCCGCACCGTGGTGGCCGGCGACACCGTCAACGGGAGCGCCATCCGGATCGAGCCGGCGATCGAGGTGGGCAACATCTTCAAGCTCGGGACGCGCTACTCCGAGCCGCTTGGCGCCCGCTACCTGAACGAGTCGGGCAAGGAGCAGCTCATCTGGATGGGGTGCTATGGGTTCGGCCCGGCGCGCGCGGCCGCCGCGGCCGTCGAGCAGTACGCCGACGAGCAGGGGATCTCGTGGCCGCGGGCCGTTGCGCCGTTTGACATTGAGATCGTCGTGCTCGGCAAGGAGGGGAGCGAAGAGCGGGCCTTCGCCGACGGGCTCTACGGGGAGCTGCAAGAACTCGGGCTGGAGGTTCTCTACGACGATCGGGATGCCGGACCCGGGGAGAAGTTCACCGACGCCGAGCTGCTCGGATGCCCGCTCAGGGTGACCGTGGGGCGGCGCACGCTAGGCGCCGGCGAGGTGGAGGTACAGCTGCGGCGAGGCAAGCAGACGACCAGCGTGCTGCTCGATGACGCGGCGGAGGAGATCGCCGAGCTGTGGCGCGGCCTGCCGTGAGCGAAGCTCGCGCCGCACCGTAAGCCTCGCTCGCACGGCACCGTGAGCCCCCGCATCACCAAGCGCCGGCTGACCGGCATCGACCGCTCAGGTCCGCCGCCCGAGGCCACTAGGTCGGGCCATCCGCTGAATCCGTGGACGATCCCCAACGCGATCGACTACCTGCGGCTGGCCGCCATCCCGGTATTCCTGATCGTCGCGCTCTCGAGCGAGGACGGGCACGATGCGATGGCCGTGGTCCTGTTCGCGGTGATCGGCTGGTCCGACTACCTCGACGGCTTCGCGGCCCGGTTGACCGGCCAGTACAGCCGCCTCGGGGCGCTGCTCGACCCGCTCGTCGACCGGCTGCTGATCGTCTCGGGCATGCTCGTGTGTTGGCACTTCAACCTGCTTCCGCGCTGGGCGATCGCGATCGTGATCGCGCGCGAGCTGTTCATGCTCATCGCGAGCCGGTACGCGCTCAGCCGAGGCGTCGAGCTCGTGATCAACTGGCCGGGCCGGGTGGGCGTGGCTCCGATCGCCGGCGCGCCGTTCTTCGCAATGGCCGGGGTGCACTGGCTGGCCCTGATCATGCTCTACGTGGGGATGGCGCTCGGGATCGTCTCGGCGGTGCTCTACGTACGCCGCGGCCTGCGCGAAATCCGCGCTCGCGGCGCCGGCTGCTAGCACACCTCAACGCTCAAGCTGAGATTGAGCCTCGTTGTTTGGCGAGGTATACTCGCTCCTCCGCGCACTCGCTCACGGCCGCACCCGGAGGACCTGATCTACATGGACACGTTTCCCGACCTCGGCTCACTGACCGATCAGGAGCTGAAGGAGATCATCAAGCAGCTCACTGACGAGGAGATGGAGATCTCCTACCGCCGGCGGATCTTGCACGGGAAGATCGACATCCTCCGCGCCGAACTGGTCAACCGACTGCGCAAGAAGGACGAGACGGGGGAGCTCGTGATCAGCGGCGCCGATGTCCAACAGCTCACGGACATCCTGGCCGGTCGCGTTCCCGGGGCCAACCCCGAATAGCCCGCCGGCGGTGGCCCAACACTGCCCAGAGTGCGGCTTTGCCAACGACGACGGCGCCAACTACTGCCAGCGATGTGGTGCGTTTCTGGCTCATTCCGACCCGCCGCCCGGCACCACCACCGCCACCTACAAGCTGGGTGAGACCGGCGAGCTCGAGGAGATCGATGTGGACGAGGTCATCGCCCGAGGGCCGGCGCTGGTGATCCGCGCCGGAGGCGGCCGCGCCGGCGAGAGCTTCCCGCTCGGGCCGGGCCGGGTGACGATCGGCCGCCGGCCGACGAGCGACATCTTCCTCGATGACGTGACCGTCTCGCGCGACCACGCGATCCTCGTGCGGCGCGGCAGCGAGTACTACCTCGACGACTGCGGCTCGCTCAATGGGACCTACGTCAACCGTCGCCGGATCGAGTCGCACCGGCTCAGCCACGGCGACGAGCTCCAGGTCGGCAAGTACAAGCTCGCGTTCCTCAGCCGATGATGGCCACCTCATCGGAAACTCACGACCCCGCCGTCGAGCTGCCGGACGCGGCCGAGCGGGTAGGTACCCAGCGCCCGCGGCAGAAGGCAGTCACGATCGGCACCGTGTGCAAGGCGCTCCAGCAGGAATTCCCCGACATCTCGATCTCGAAGATCCGCTATCTGGAGGACCAAAAGCTGCTCTCGCCTCGGCGCACGCAGGGCGGCTACCGGCTCTATACGCAGTCCGACGTGCAACGCCTGCGGACGATCCTGCGCCTCCAGCGCGACGAGTTCCTGCCGCTGAGGGTGATCCGCCAGGAACTCGCGGGCGGGCGAGCCGAGCACGAGGTGGCGGCGGGGTCACCGAGCGATGGCCGCTCACTGCGGCGGGCGCTGGTCTCGACGCGCGATCCGGGCGCGCTGTACTCACTCGAGGACGTTGTCGAGGAGACGAACTCCGACCCCAACCTCGTCCGCGAGCTGGTCGAGTTCGGTGTGATCAAGGGCGAAATGCGCGCCGGCGCGCGGTACTTCGACGAGACCGAACGAGAGATCGTCCGGGCGGTTTCCGAGCTGGCGCGCTACGGCGTCGGCGGACGCAACCTGCGGGTATTCCGCAGCTCGGCCGACCGCGAGGCCCAGCTGCTGCAGAGCATCCTGGCTCCGGCGCTGCGCTCGCGCAACCCCGAGCGCCGGCGCGAGGCGATCGAGGCGCTCGAGAACCTCGCTTCGGTCACCACCCATCTCAAGCACCTGCTCCTGATCCGCGATCTGCGCAAGATCGCGACGTAGTGGACCGGCGGACGGTCCCGTGAGCGCCGTGGGTTTGCCGGCGGTACTGCGGTGAGCCCGGTCGATCTGCGGGCCCTGATCCGCGACATCCCGGATTTCCCCCGGGCCGGCATCATGTTCAAGGACATCACGCCGCTGCTGCTCGATCCGCCCGCCCTGGATGAGGCGGTG
>JAFAZZ010000454.1 GCA_019239375.1 Solirubrobacterales bacterium
GGGCTGGCCAGGATCCTGGCACCCGAGGACGGGTTCGAGGTGGTCGCCGAATGCGCCAACGGCCGCGAGGCGGTCGACGCGTTGCCGGCACTGGCTCCCGACGTGGTGCTGATGGACATTCGCATGCCGGTGATGGACGGCATTGCCGCCACCTCGCGGCTTCGCGCTGCCCTGGACACGGTTGCCGTGCTGGTAGTTACGACGTTCGGGGAGGACGAGGTGCTGTGGGGCGCGCTCGAGGCGGGGGCGGCGGGTTTCGTGCTCAAGGACGCCTCGGCCGAGGCCGTGATTTCGGCTGTCCGGGCGGTAGCCGGCGGGGCGGCCTGGTTCGATCCCGCGGTGGCGCCCAGGCTGCTCGAGCATTACCGGCGGCGGGTGGCGCCGATCGGCCGGGAGGCGGGCCGGCTCGAGCTGCTGACCGAGCGCGAGCACGACGTGCTTGCGCTGATGGCCCGAGGCGCCACCAACCAAGAGATCGCGGCCACGTTGTACGTGGCCGAGGCGACGGTCAAAACCCACGTGGGCAGCATCTTCGGGAAGCTTGGCGTGCGCGACCGCCCGGCCGCGATCGTCTTCGCCTACGACCACGGCGTGGTCACGCCGGGTGACTGGGGCGTGACCGCGGGTGGCTCAGGGACCTGACCGCGGGTGGGCTCAGGGACCTGAGCGCGGGTGGCTCAGAGACCTGACCGCGGGTGGCTCAGGGGAGTGGGCGCGGGTGGCTCGGGCGTGAGCGCGTTGTCGAGACTCCGACTCTGGTCGGAGGGCAAGTCGAGCCCACAGCCCGATGTGCGAACGCGCCCAGGCGCCTAGCTTGCCCCGACATGAGACCAGTAGCGATCGAGGTCAACGACCTCCACAAGTCATATGGCGACCGCTCCGTGCTGGCTGGCGTCACATTCGCGGTCGGCCAAGGCGAGATTTTCGGGATCGCCGGCCGCAACGGCGCCGGCAAGACGACGACGGTCGAAATCCTCCAGGGCCTGCGGCGTCGTGATGCCGGCGGGGTGGCGGTTCTGGGCTTCGACCCCGCACGCGAACGCAGACGGCTCTCCGCGCTGGTCGGCGCTCAGCTTCAGACCTCCGCCCTTCCGGACCGGTTGCGAGTGGGCGAGGCGCTCCGGCTGTTTGCGCGCCTGGCCGGTGACCGCGTGCAGTGGCGCGAGTTGGCGCGCGAATGGCGCCTTGACGAACTGCTGGCCAAGCAATTCGCCACGCTCTCGGGCGGGCAGCGTCAGCGCCTGTTCCTGGCCCTGACGATGGTGAACGAGCCCCGGCTGGTCTTCCTCGACGAGCTCACGCAGGGACTCGATCCACTGGCGCGGCGCGAGACCTGGCAGCTGATTGAGCGGGCCAGGGATCGCGGCACCACGGTGGTGCTGGTGACTCACGACATGGACGAGGCCGAGCGGCTGTGCGACCGCGTCGCGGTGCTGCACGAGGGCCGCCTGGTGACCTGCGGCAGGCCGGTCGGACTGGTGACCGCGCTGGGAACCGTCCGGGTGCGCTTCTCCTCCCCGAGCGGCGCGAGCCTCGGGGGCCTGACGCGCATCCCTGGGGTGAGCAGGATCGGCTACGACGGGCGCATGGCCGACATCACGGCCGACCCGGTCGCGGTCGTGCCGCTGGCCGGCGAGCTGGCGCGTCGCGAGCTCTCACCCGCCGACTTCACCGTGATTCGCCCCTCGCTCCAGGACGCCGTCGTCTCACTGCTGGACGGAGGCCTGCGATGAAACGTGCTCTACCCCTGATCGCCACCGAGGCGCGTCTGCTTGTGCGGGACTGGACGGTGCTGGTGTTCGCATTCGTGTTTCCCGCCTTCGTGATGCTGATCCTGGCCGGTGTGTTTGGCACCCAGCCGAGCGGCGGCTTCGGTGGCCGGCGCCCGGACGACTATTACGTCGCTGCTTCTATCGGCGTGCCGGTGATCGCGCTGACCCTGGTCGGGCTTCCGGTCGCACTGGCTGCCTACCGCGAGCGCGGCGTGCTGCGCCGGCTCGAGGCGTTCGGCATCTCCCGCGCCCCGGTGGTCGGCGCGCAGGCCGCCGTCACCTGTGTCCTCGTGATCGTCGGAGCGGGCGTCGTGCTCGCGCTGGCGCTGCCCGTCTACGGGATTCCTCGGATCGTCCATCCCGCCGCAATGGTGGCCGGACTGGCCGTCGGCACACTGGCACTGCTGCTGCTCGGCATCGCGATCGGGTTGGCGGCGCCGTCGGCTCGCGCCGCGCAGGCGATCGGATTGCTGGCCTTCTTCCCGCTCTACCTGCTGGGTGGTGGCGGGCCGCCGCGAGGCGTCATGACCGGCGCCATGCACGTTGTCTCCGACCTGATTCCGTCTGCCGTCCCGGCAATCGTCGACCCGTGGCTCGGTCTCTCAGGGTTCGGCTCCCAGCTCGCGGTGCTCGCCGCGTGGGCAGCGTTGGCGCTCGCCGCCACCGTCTGGCTGGCCCGGCGTACGGCGCCGTAGACACGGTGCTCGTGCTCGAGCGCAGCACATCCCGCCGCTCTCGCTCGACCGGCAGGCCGGCGGCGGCTGTGGCGCCGCCGCCGATTGCCGGCACGAGGGGGGCTTCGCGCCTGTGTGACCAGAGACGCCGCAGCCGCCGATTCCTTCCCATCCCTCCCGTCGCTAGGATTGCGCCGTCCTCCCGCTCCATCGCTGGAACTCCGACACCGTCTGTACTCTTGGCACTCGCCGGGCCATCCTTCGAGATACGGGAGAACCTCGACGCAGACGGGATCGTCCGGCTCGCGCTGGTCGGCGAGCTGGACATCGCGGTGGCCGACACGGTCGAGGAGCGGCTGCGCCGACTCGGAGAGGGCGACGCGCGGGTTCGGCTCGATCTCTCCGAGCTCGAGTTCATCGACAGTTCGGGAGTGCGAGCGATTGTCCTCGGGCTCAAGCACGCCCGGCAATGCGGGCATGAACTGGATGTGGACCGGCGCGTCAGCTCCTCGGTCGAGCGGATGATCGAGATCATGGGGATCGGGCCTCAGCTGTGGCCGGCGGGTCGGGGCGACTCCTGATCCCGGGGTTCCGGGCTGGCTCCCAATCCGTAGGCCGGGCGGCTCGTGATCCGAGGCCGCGCGCGGCGCGCGCACGAACGGTTGCAACGTCGGGGCCCGCCGGAGGGATAGCTGCCGACGCGCCGAACCACGCCACACCCACACGAGACGCGCAGAGGAGTTTTGGGATGAGCGACTTCGAAAGAAACGGCACGACGTACGACGAGCCGGTCAAGCGTCGCTCGCCGGGGACGTGGTTCGCCGATCTCGGCGACAAGCTGTCGCGCGGCTTCAGCAGCTTCGACCGGCCCGTGGACGACGACCCGGTCTGGGAGGCCTACGACGAAACCGACCAACCGACGGCCGCGGCGGACCCAGTCGAGTGGGACCCAGCCGCCAAGCGCTTCCCGACCGCGCTGCACGGCTACGACCGCGAGGCGGTCGACGCGCACGTGGCGGCGCTCGAGCGCGAAATTGCCGAGCTGCGCCAGCGGCGCCCGCCGATGCCGGCGCTAGACGAGGAGCTCGAGCGCGTTGGCGAGGAGACGAGCGCGATTCTCAAGGTCGCCCACGCGCAGGCGGCTGAGATCACCCGGCGGGCGCAGGCCGAGGCGGATCGCTGCCTGTCCGATGCCGCCGCCAACGCGGTGGCCATGACTGAGAACGCGAAGCGCAACCTGCGCCAGCTCGACACCGAAACCGACGCGGTGTGGGCCGAGCGCGGGCGGCTGATCGAGGATGTGCGCAACGTGGCCACGGCGCTTTTCTCGCTGGCCGAGGATGCCGCCGATCGCTTCCCTGAAGACGCGGAGCGGGGCACCTCCGCCGCGACGGTGGCAGCGCCGGCGCCCGTGCCACCCGCCGACCCAGAGGCTGCGCCCGCGCCGGCGGCTGCGCCCGTTCCGGCTGCGGCCGATACGGTTGCTGAGCCCGCGCCGGCGGCTCCGCCGGTTGCCGGGGCTCCCCCCGAGTTGGCGGCTCGCCCCGCGCCGGCGGCTCCGCCGGTTGCCGGGGCTCCCCCCGAGACGGCGGCTCCCTCCGGGATGGAGGAAGATCGTCCGGCGGTGGACTCAGCGCCCTGGACGGACTGAATCGAACAGCTCGGCGCCGAGCCGGGCGTCAGGGTGCAGCTGCGGCGCGAGCCCCTCGCCAAGAGCGGCGCGAGCCAGGGCGCGCCCGACGGCGGGCGCGTGCTTGAACAGGTGGTTGCCGGCCAGAACCAGCAGCGCTCCGAGTTCCCACACGGCAAAGCCGTCCGGGTGCCAGGGCAGTTCGGTCACCCAGCAGTGACGGATGTCGATCGGCTCCGGGTCGAGGCCTGGGAGCGCGCGGGTGACGTACGCCGTGGTTCGCCGGGCGATGGCCGCGAGGCCGTCTGCGTCGATCACGCTGCCGTCCTCGTGCACGGGCGTGTCGTCGAGGCCGACGGCATAAGCGGTGTTTCCTGGGAGGGGATCGGCGTAGCCGCCGATCTCGCCGAAGGCTCCGCTCGCATCGAGCAGGCAGGCCAGTCGCGCCGGCGGCTCAGGCTTGCCGCGGACCGAATAGGTAAGGCGCACATGCGCGGCCTGACGCAACGGGAGCGGCAGGCCGGTGCCGCGGGCTAGCGCGGCGGTGCCGCGGCCCGCGCACAGCACCACGCGAGCGTGCTCGGATCGGGCGCCGGCGGCGCGCACCTCGGCCGTGCCGGAGCTCGTTGAGCGCACGGCCAGGACCTCGTCGAACACGATCCGGCTCTTGCCGACTCCGTCGGTGAGCGCCTCGATGCTGGCCCGGGTCCGGATCGCGCCGCCGTCCTCGTCGATAACCGCGGGGCCTTGCCACGGCGCGAGCAGCGGGAGCCGCGCCGCGAGCTCGTGGCCATCGACCAGATGCGCCATGACGCCCGCGCTGCGCATGAGCTTGAGGCGGCGCTGGCCGGCCGCGCCGAGCGCGACTACGCCGTCGCGGGAGAGCAGCTCGGTGCCGAAGCGCTCCTCCCAATCGCGCCACATCCGCCTCGCCTGACCGGCGAACTCGACCAGACGGCGGTCGTCATGGGCGTGGCGGAAGATGCGCGATTCACCGCCGGACTGAGCGTTGCCGGGGTGCCCCCGCTCGTACACGGTCACCGACGCCCCCAGCTCGCTCAGCGCGAACGCGGTGGAGAGGCCGACGATCCCGGCTCCGATGACCGCGACGTCCGTACTCGCGTTCATTTCCGCCCGCACATTAGTGGGCTTGTCGGCAAGTCGTGCGGCGCGGCCAGGGGCCCCTCGAATGTCCGCAGGACTTGCGGACGGTCCACGAGCTCGCGGACGCCGGCCGACCCCCCACCGGGGGGGTCGCCACGATCACCTGCCTGTGTCAGCCGCACTCGATGGGGTAGCCTCGAATCACCTGACAGCGAAGGAGGATTGGCGATGGCAGACGGGCGCAACGGCGCACAGTCGCCCGAAGAGCAGGCCCGAGCGCTGTTCGAGGAGGCCGAATCCAGCACCGCGAAAGCGTTCGAGGAGCTGGTGAGCAAGCCGAGCTTCGGCCGTCTCCTCGCAATGAGCGCGGAGAACACCGCGGCCCTGACGCGCATGGCGTTCGACGGAATCGACCTACTCTGGCGCAACCTGCGGCTGGCCGGCCGGGCCGACATCGTGAGGCTCTCACGGCAGCTGCACCGTAGCGAGGACAAGCTGGAACGTGTCCTGCAGGAGGTCGAGAGCCTGCGCGACGAGGTGGCCCGTGAGCGCCGCGGCGAGGAGGCGCGGACGTGAGCGCGATCGAGCGGGTGAGGCGCTTCCCGGTCAACGCGCTCGAGTACACGAACATCCTCCTCACCACCGACGACGCGGTGATCGGCGCCACGCCGAAGGAGGTGGTGTGGACCCACCGAGAGACCACGCTGTACCGCTATCGCTCTTCGAACCGGCGCTATCGCGTGCCTGTGCTGCTCGTGTTCGCGCTGATCAACCGGCCGGATATCTTCGACCTGAGGCCCGGCTCCTCGCTGGTGGAGTATCTGCTCGAGGAGGGATTCGACGTGTTCCTCGTCGACTGGGGCTATCCAGACGAGGAGGACGCCGATATGGGGCTTGACGAGTTCGTGTTGGACGAGCTCGATTGGGCAGTCCGCGAGACGCTGCGGGCCGCCGGCGCCGAGGAGCTGACGCTAGTGGGCTGGTGCATCGGGGCGACGTTGTGCGCGATGTACTGCGGGCTCGAGTGGGATGGTCCGAGGGGTGGGCGGCCCCCCGTAAAGAACCTCGTGGAGCTGACCATGCCGATCGACGGCCGCCAGTCGACCTATGCCAAGTGGGTTGCCGACGAGGACTTTGACGTGGAGGAGGTGGCCGAGCTGTGGGGGACGCTCCCCGGCGGCGCGATCGACTTCGCCAACAGGATGCTCAAGCCGGTGACGAACTTCTGGACCACGTACCGCCGGCTCTGGGACAACGTGCAGGAAGGAACCGCGCGGCGCGAGGCGTATCAGACCATGGCCAAATGGGTGGGCGACAACCCGCCATTCCCCGGCCAGGCCTGGGCCCAGTGGATCGAGCTCATGTACCGGGACGCGGGGTTGCTGCGCGGGCGCGTGCGCCTACGCGATCGACAGGTCGACCTCAGGCGGATCGATCAAAGCGTGTTGGTGATCACGGCGGGCGCCGATCACATCGCGCCACGGCCGGGGACGATGCCGTTCTTCGACGCGATCTCGAGTGACGACGTCGAGCACTTCGCCCGGCCCGGCGGGCACATCGGCCTGGTCGCGGGCTCGGCGGCGCGCAAAGAGCTGTGGCCGGAGATCTCGGAGTGGCTGGCCGCGCGGTCGGAACCCAGGACTGAAAACACAAATGAGGAGCGGGATTGATGAGCACGGAAACCGGAACCTCGAAGACCGCTGCGGCACGCGACACGATCACCCCGACCGAGGAGTCGTTCCCGTCAGGACTGCGTCGGCCGCGCATGACCGGGAGGGTTGTGTTCGTGACCGGCGGCACCCGCGGGATAGGGGCGGCGATCAGCCGCAGCTTCGCCGAGCAGGGCGCGGCTGTGGCGGCCGGATACGGCCGCGACACGGAGCAGGCGGAGGGTCTGCTGCGCCAGCTCGAGGAGAACGGCATGACGGGCAGCATCCATCGGGGCAACGTCGGCTCGGCCGACGATTGCCGGCGCACCATCAACGAGGTCATCGAGCGCCATGGCCGCCTCGACGTGCTGGTCAACAACGCCGGCATCACGATCGACAAGACTGCGCTGAAGATGACCGACGAGGACTGGTACAAGGTCCTCGCCGTCAACCTGTCAGGCGCGTTCTTCATGAGCCAGGCAGCGCTGCCGCACATGCTCGAGCGCGGCACCGGCCGGATCATCAACATCTCTTCGATCATCGGGTCGACCGGCAACATCGGCCAGGCCAACTACGCGGCGTCGAAGTCGGGCATGTTCGGCCTGACCAAATCGCTGGCGCGGGAGACGTGCTTCCAGCTCGCGCGGGCCGGGAAGCTCACCGAGGACACGATCGGACTCACCGTGAACGCGGTGGCCCCGGGCTTCATCTACACCGAGATGCTCCAGGCCATGCCCGAGAAGGCGCAGGAGCGAGTCAAGGCCCAGATCCCCGTAGGCCGGTTCGGCCGCCCCGATGATGTGGCGCGGATGGTGCACTTCCTCGCCTCGGACTACTCGTCGTTCATCACCGGCGCGGTGTTCGACGTGAACGGCGGCCAGGACATGTGAGCTTCGGCGGCGGGCGGCGCGTAGTCGCCCGCCATCGCCGCCAGCACGCCGCTTTCACAACTACTTCACAAGTTGCCCGGTGGGGTCTGCGAGGCTCGGCTCATGGCTGATGGAGGCGCTGTATGAGCGATGCCCTGCTCGTCGTGGTGGTCGTCACCGCGCTGGCCTTCGACTTCACCAACGGCTTTCACGACACGGCCAACGCGGTCGCCGCCTCGATCTCGACGCGGGCGATGCCGCCCAACGTGGCGGTGGGGTATTCGGCGATCCTCAACTTCGTCGGTGCGTTCATCTCGCTCAAGGTCGCGACGACGATCGCGGGCGGGATCGTGAGCGCGCACGCGACGACGACCACGGTGGTGTTCGCGGCGTTACTCGGCGCTATCGCTTGGAACCTGATCACCTGGCGGCTGGGATTGCCCTCGAGTTCGTCGCACGCGCTGATCGGCGGACTGGTGGGGGCGGCGTGGGCGGCCGAGGGCGCTGGAGCGATCCAGGCGGGCGGGCTGGTCGACAAGGTGATCGTGCCCGCGATCATCTCGCCCGTGCTGGCCTTCGCGGTGGCGTGGGCGGCGATCCTGGTGACCTATCGGATGGTCGGCCGGCGCCGTCCGGGCACGGTCGCGCGGGGCTTCAAGCTCGGGCAGATCCTCTCGAGCGGCCTCCTGTCGCTCTCGCACGGCACCAACGACGGGCAGAAGACGATGGGCGTGATCACGTTGGCATTGGTAGCCGCAGGTTCGATTTCCGCCCATAACGTCCAAGTTCCAACCTGGGTGATCATCGCTTCCGCCACGGCGCTCGGCCTCGGTACCTACGCCGCGGGCTGGCGGATCATCAAGACCACGGGCATGCGGATCATCAAAATGGATCCGAGCCAGGGGTTCGCGGCCCAGAGCGCCGGCGCGGCGGCGATCCTGGCTGCGTCGCACTACGGCTTTCCGATCTCGACAACGCACGTGATCAACGGCGGCGTGATGGGCGCCGGCGCCGCCAAGCGACTATCCGCCGTGCGCTGGGGGATAGCGGGGAACATCGTCGTCGCTTGGGTGGTCACCCTCCCGGCGGCTGCCGTCATGGCGGCCGCGATCTGGGGTCTGACCCAGGTGCTTGGTGGCGGTCTGAGCGGGCCACTCGTGCTGTTCACGGCAGCGATCCTGACGGTGCTGTTGGTGTTGGTCCGCCGGCGGCGCGCCCATCTGGTTCCGGCTCCCGGAGCATGATCGCGGCCGCCGCTCTCACAGCCGGGACGCTGCTCGGCGTGATCGTGTCTGCGGTGGCGGCGGGCCTCGGCGTCACGGTGGCGTTCTCGACCGTGATCTACTGCGCCGATCGCGCCGACGAGCTGCGGCGCGAGCGGCGGCCCGGCGCCGCGTGGGCGATGAGCGCGGCGGGGGTGCTGGCGCTGGCGGCGTGCCTGGCGCTGGTGGTCTACGGCCTGATCCTGGTGGTGTCGAAAGGGAAGTAGCCCCGGGCTCAGGGGAGCGGCGGCGTCGAGGCCGGGCCGGGGGCGGGGTGCGCGGGCAGGATCATCGGCGGCCGCGGTGTCTGGTCGAAGTTGAAGTCAGCGGTCAGGTTGCCGAGGATCGGGTTGTTCTCGCGCACGTCGGGGCGGGGGTCGGGCCGGCCGTCGGTGCTCGGGTTCAGGCGGGCACGGTCGAGGAAGTCGTCCTCGATGAACTTGCTGTAGGCGTCGTGGCTGAGGGTCTGGTGGTCGATGACGCCCTGCTTGGCGTAGGGGCTGATCACGATCCCGGGGACGCGCAGGCCGAAGCCGTTGCGGTCGACGATGGGCGGCACGACGTGGTCGTAGAAGCCACCCCAGTCGTCCCAGGAGAGGAATATTGCCGTGCTGTTCCAGTCGGGGCTCTGCATGATCGCGTTGATCAGCCCGGTCACGTAGGTCTGGCCGGCGCTGACCAGGGCCGGAGGATGTTCGGACACCTGACCGTTGGGGTTGATCCAGGAGACGGCGGGCAGCGTGCCCTTCTTGGCGGCCGTGAAGAAGCTCGAGAGCGACTGTATATTGCCGAGCTGTCCGTCCTGGGTGACGTCGGTGAACGAGGGCAGAGGGTTCCAGATGCCCGGGGTGGTGGGGCCCTGCTGCACGGGCGCGCAGGTCATCGAGCTGTCGTTCTCGCAGTCTGGCTCGATGCCCTGGAAGACGTAGTAGCCCCAGCTCACGTTCTGCTGGTGCAACAGGTAAGTGATGTCGGTCCAGGCGTAGTGGAGGAGACCGTCGTTGGATGTCGCAAACCGGGCGGCGTCGAGCGTCGAGTCGGGGTTGGGGTTCTGGAGATCGCCGTGGCAGGAGGATGGTTGCAACGGGTTGGTACAGAACGCGGACCACTCGGAGACCATGTACAGGTGCTGGGGAAGGCTCCAGGAGGCATTGGGCTCGAACATTTGGTCTTGGAGCACATAGTTCTGGGCGTAGGCCCAGTAGTTGGGGATCTCGCGGGCGTCGTGATAGCCCATCACGTCGATGCACGCGGCGTGCTCGCTCTGGCTGGTGCTGTTCTCGGTGCACGGGCTGCAGTTGGGGTCAGCCGAGCTGCAGCCCTGCCCCTGCTCGGCCTGCCCCACGAAACCATCCATCCGCCCGCTGTCGATGTCGGCGCTTGCGTTGCCCATGCCGTGGGGGCCGCCATAGTTGAGATCCGAGGAGTCGTGGAACGGGGCCACGCAACCGCCGTTCATCGGGTCCTGGACACAAACGCCGGGGGGAATCCCGTCCGCGCCGGGAAACGTCCCGAAGTAGCTGTCGAACGAGCGGTTCTCCTGCATGATGATCACCACGTGGCGGATCTTGTGGATCCCGGTGGCGGGGGCGATCTTGACCTTGAGGATCGGGGATGTTGACGCCAGGTTTTGCTTGCTGGCCGGTACGAGCGCCCGCCATTGCTCGGTGCGTCCGGTGGTGAACGTGTGATTGACCGCGAAGGTCAAGTCGCGTCTGAGTCGTGGTCGCATCACGGTCACCCAGTGGGGGCCGTCGAGGCGCTGGAGCGACACCTGCTGGCCGGCGCGGCCGGGCTGGAGCTGCCCGTTCAGCATCTCGGTGTCGCCGGCGACGGCGAACGTCGCGCTGCTCTGGAGCGTTACCACCGGGCGGACGTACTCCCCGAGGACGCGGCTACGCAGGCCGCGTGCGGTGACCACCCACGCGCGGTTGCTGGTGACCGCTCCGGGCGAGAGGACGAAGCTGTACCGGCCGCTCGCGCCGGTGCGCGTTCGGGCCACCACGCTGAAGGCGCGCTGGCCGGGGAGGCGCCGCCACAAGACGATCGTTACGCCGCACCGGCGGACGCCGCGGCGAACACCTTGCAGCCGCCCGGAAATCTGGACCGGCCTGGCAGCGGTCACCGGGTTGGGCGAGGCGTAGATCGACAGCCCCCGGGCCAGCGGCGGGCGCTGCGGTCGGCTGGGCGGCTTGCAGGCAAGCGGTTTCGCCGGGAGGTACCCGCTCGGGGCCTGGGTGTTCGGAGGGAGGCCGCTCGTCGGCTGGCCGCTCGTCGATTGGCCGCTCGTCGATTGGCCGCTCGAGGCCGGCGTGAGCCCGGCCGCCGCCGCGGCCAGGGCGATCACGACGATCGAGCCGAGCAAAGCAAGTGAACGACGCAGCGGCAATCCTCCCGACAAGGGCCTTCTTTTGGTGCTAACCCGCTCGGGTATCTCGAGTTGCGATCGGGCGGCCGATGGGATTTTGTCGGCGTGAGCGGCGGTTGCTGGGCCGGCCGCTCCCGGTCCTCGCGAGATGCCCCACCACAGTCACAACGGC
>JAFAZZ010000473.1 GCA_019239375.1 Solirubrobacterales bacterium
GGAGCGCGAACAGGCTGTGGCGGTCAGCCACGGCGACATCCTCCTCGTGCGCACCGGTCATGCGCGCCGGCTGGCCGAGCTCGGTCCGTGGAACACGCCCGGAGCCAAGGCCGGCCTACACCCGCACGCGATGCGGTTCGTGGCCGACCGGGGGGTGGCGGCCCTGGGCTCCGACGGCAACAGCGACACTGCTCCCAGCAGCACCGAGGGGGTTGACTTTCCGATCCACGTGCTCGCGATCACCGCGATGGGACTTCACCTGCTGGACTACCTCCAGTTCGAGGACCTCCGCGCCGCGTGCGAGCGGGCCGGACGCTGGGAATTCCTGTTCATGGCGGCGCCATTGCGCATTACCGGCGGCACCGGCTCACCGGTCAATCCGGTGGCGGTGTTCTGATCGAGTGCGGCTATCGAATCGTGACGAGGCTGGTCGGGCAGTCGGCCGGTGCGTTCCGGCGAGAAGCGCCGGTCGACGGTTCAGCCGGCCTTGCTGACCACGCTTCTCATCTCATCCGCGCTGAAAGCTCGGAGCGTCGTCGTCCGGATGTTGCCTTGCCCGGCGACGGCGAGCAACCCGGCGGCGAGCGTCTCGTCATCGGGCGCTTCTACCACGCCAACGATGTCGTGCGCGCCGAGGGTCCAGAAGATATTTTGGAACTTCACGCCGATCGATTGCATCTGGTCCTGCGCCGCTTCGTAGCGGTCGACGGAGTCCTTGAAGTTCCGCACGCCCTGGTCGGTCCAGTTGATCAGCGCAATGTAGGTTGGCATGCCGCACCTCCGATGCGGTCGAGGCCAGGCGGAGCACCGGCGCTGGCCGACTCAGCTTTGACGTTCGCAACCTATCGCCGGGCGCGGGCTCGTTCAACCACGTTAGATCAGCGTGCGGCCATTCAAAGACTCCACGAGCTTCTGGCGCGGGGATAGACTCGCGTCGTTCGCAAACGAGGAGGCATGCACATGGCAGTTGTCTTGGTGTTCCACGGGCCAAGCCTCACTCAGGAGAGATACACCGAAGCGGTTCGTCGGCTGACGGAGGGGCGCAAGGACCGAATGGAGTCGCGTTCGGACTGGCCGGTTGATGGGCTTCTGATGCATGTCGCGGGCGAAGGTCCGAACGGCTTCCGCGTCGTCGACGTCTGGGAATCCGAGGAGGCGTGCAACAGGTTCGGTGAGGTCCTTGGGCCGCACTTGCAGGAAATCGGCATCACCGACCAGCCCGAGATTTACCCCGCGCACGCCTTCGTCTCGGGCTGACCGCCCCCGACGTCGGAGTATGGCGGAGGCTACGACGTCGGCAGCCGCGCCGCCCACTCGGTTGGGCGGCCCGGCACGCCGACCGTTTCGGACTCGACCTCGACGATCTCGTCGACGGGGATATTCCCGCGACGCGCGGCCGCGATGATCGCCTCCGACGAGGGCGCCTCGTACAGGCAGTAGGTCCGCCGGCGGTCGGCGCTCAAGAACGAGAACAGCCAGCGCACGCCTTCGTCAGCGTTGATCTCCTCGATCAGCTTGACGTCATCGCTGGAGAGCTCCAGCTGCTCCGCGAACGTCCGCTCGATGATGAAGAGCGGCATCTCGAGCCGATCCTATCCGAGCTCGCCGAGGTCGGCAAGGCCATGTTTGTGGGCGTACGACGCGGCCTCGGTGCGATTCGCGCATCCGGTCTTGCGCAGGATGCTGCGGATGTGATTGGCGGCGGTGTGCTCGCTGATGTACAGCTGCGCACCGATCTCACGGTTGCTGAGACCCCGGGCGACAAGTCGCAGGACATCTGCCTCGCGGGCCGACAGCTGGTTGGGAAAGCCGCTGGGCAGGAGGGGTGCGGCGATCGCCGCGATTCGTGCGCTCAACGTTCGCAGCCCGATCGCAGCGGCTAGCTCGCGGGCACGGCTCAGGTGCGCGCGGGCGCGGTCGCGCGCCGACCCCCCGCACGCCAGCAGCATGCGCGCGTACTCGTACTCGGTGTGCGCGAGCCACGTTCTCGCCCCCATGTGGCGATTCAGCGCAATGGCCCGCTCGAAGTGCTCCTCGGCCCGGTCCCAGTCCCCGAGATTCGCCGCGAGCATCCCGAGGTATCGATCAGCTGCGCCGTAGCAAACCACGAGGTGCCCGATCATGACGTTGGTCCGTTCGTGCGGGGCGAGCGCGGGATACAGGAGGGCGGCTACCGGCTCGTGACCGACGGCCGCGCAGGCGTCAGTCAGGTAGGTGAGCGATGCGAGCCACAGCTCGGCGAACTGCGCGACGCCCTCGCGCGCCACGCGATCGAGCTGCTGCTTCGCCTCCGCGTGCATCCCCAGCTCAGCGAGCAGCGATGCCATTCCCGGCCGCCAAGGGCCGTCGCCGTGGCGGCCGGCCAGGATGCGGACCACCGGCGCCAGCTCCGCTAGCCTTCCCTGCTCGCGCCGAAGGCTGAACATCTGGATTCCGTACGTTCCGGATGCGTCGCGTCCGGTGAGCCCACGCCCGGCCTCCTCAGAGCGCAGCGCCATTGCCTCCGCATCGTCGAGTCGGCCGTCAGACAGCGCCAGCGCGGCGCCATAGTGCTCGGCGACGTGGAAGTAGAACGGCTGCGCCGTGAACTGCGCCATCTCGCGCAGGCGCGCGGTCTGCTTGCGAGCGGGCGGGATGTCGGCCATCGCCACGAGCGCCGGCACCGACCACGACACTGACTCGGCCTGCAGCTCCGAGTTGCCGAGGTCCTCGCCGAGAACTCGGGCCTCGGCGAGCGCCTCGACGATCCGCTCGGTTGACACCTCTCCCCGTGACCAGTACGACCGCACCAGAATCGTGGCCAGCCCCGTCCGGTCATCGAGCTGCCGGGCTAGAGCGATCGCGCTGGACCGAACGATGGCCGCGCGCTTGTGCTTTCCCTGCATGTCGAGGGCACGAGCGAGGCCACTCAGCAGCCCGACGCGAAGCTCGGAGGGCTGGTCATCGAGCGCCGCGGCGGCTTCCTCGAGCAGGCCGACGGCGTTCCCACCGGGTCCAGGCCGCCAGCTCGCCTCCTCGAAGCCGATCGCGGCCTGCGCCAGCAGCTTGGCGTCGTGTTCCTGGCGGGCGATCTTCGCCGCGGAGCGGAGTGCGTCGAGGGCATCGAACGCCTTCCCCGCCCGGTGTCTGACCAGCCCCAGCTCGAGCAGGACGAACGCACGCTCGCGAGCGGTCTCGATGCCCAGCTCTAGGGCTTTTTCCAGCAGGTCCTCCGCCTCGTCGAAGGCGAGCGAGTCCCTCGCCGCGCGCGCCGCCCGGACGCTGTAGTCGATTGCGCGCTTGGCGTCGCCCAGCGGCACCGCGGCGGCGAAGTGATGCGCGAGGTCCGGGAGGGCGCGCGTCCCTCGCCGCGCCGCTTCCCAGGCTTCGCCCACCCGCAGGTGAAGCTCAGCACGGCTCAGGCCGGACATCTGGTCGTAGACGGCCCGGCGGACGATCTCGTGAGTAAAGCGGTACGACAGCCCCCGCAGCTCTTCGATGATTCCGCTGCGAATCGCCTCGTCGAGCGCCGCGACGAGCTCTCGCTCGGGGATACGCGAAGCGGCGCGCACGATGTCGAGCTCGAATACCGCGCCGGCAGTGGCGGCGAGCTCGACAAGCCTCGTGGTTGCCGGGGCGAGGCGAGCCAATCGCTGACCAACCACTTCGCGCACGCTTTCCGGCGTGCCGAGCCCGGCGAGCCGTTCCGCCAGGCGCTTCGCGTCCATCGCCTCGCCGTCCTCGGTCTCGATCAGCGCGCGCCACAGCTCGCAGACCAGGAATGCGTTCCCGCCGGTCAAATCGCTGATCGACTGCGCCACTTCGTCCAGGTCGGAGCCAACATCATCCCGTGCGGCGCGCTCGACGAACTCGCTCACCTCGTCCGTGGACAGACCGCCGACCCGCAGTCGAACGACGTCATCCGCGCGCCGCAGATCCGCGAGTGTCTGCGAGAGCGCCTCTGGCACCTCGGCCTCGGTGTCCCGGAACGTGGCGAACAGCAGCACCCGGCCCGTCCACACGGACCGCGCCAGATGCCGCAGCAGCAGAAGCGTCGGCGCGTCGGCCCAATGCCCGTCCTCGATCACCAGCAGGAGCGGACGGCGCCGGCTCACTCCGCCGAGCAGGTCCGTGACCGTCGTGTGCAGGCGGTGGCGCTCGGTGTCGGGATCGGCGTGAACCGGCGGCGGGAGCTCGCCGATCAAAGCGGGCAGGTCGGGAAGGAGCCTGATGAGCTCGCCGCCGCCGCCGAGCGCGGCGCGTAGCTCTGCCGGGTCGAGCACCCGGGAAAGCCGCCCGAGGGCTTGGACGAACGGTCCGTAGGGGGAGCGCACGACCGCGTCGCACGCGCCGTACAGGACCAGCGCTCCCTCTCCGGCTGCTTCGGCGGCGAATTCCCTGACCAGGCGGCTCTTTCCCGAGCCCGGCTCTCCTCCGAGCAGCACTACGCGCCGCCCCTCGCCCTCGGCTCTGGGCAGCAGTGTGCGCATCGTCTCGAGCTGGCTGCGGCGACCGACGAACGGAAACGGCGACTGGATGCGAAGCGAGGCAGGTAAGTCGTGCACTACTGAAGGCCCCCGGAACACGGACCATAGTCAGATCTGACCATCGCCGCAACTGTTATCGCTTACTTCCACTGCTCGAAAGTCAGTCAGGCCGCGTCATGACAAGGCCCAACCGTCACCCTAAGCTCCGCGCGGCACACATCACAAGGGACCTCCGGCATAAGGAGCGGGACATATGAGCACGACGGTCACCTCAGCGGACAGCGCCCGCAAGGAGCTCGCGGATTTCAAAGGCACCTTGATCGGACGCGACGACGCCGACTACGAGGAGGCGCGCGCAGTCTTCAACGCGATGATCGACAAGCGGCCTGCGGTGATCGCGCGCTGCGCCGACCGCGATGACGTGGCCAAAGCAGTGCGCTTCGCGGTCGCGCACGGGTTGTTGCTCGCGGTACGCGGCGGCGGTCACAATGGCGCGGGGCTCGGCACCTGTGAGGGCGGTGTCGTGATCGACCTGTCGCTGTTGAAGGATGTCGAGGTTAATCCCGATGCTCGCACCGTTCGCGTCGGCGGCGGCTGCACCTGGGGCGAGGTCGACCGCGCCACCGGCGAATACGGGCTGGCTACACCGAGTGGGATCATCTCGACGACCGGGGTGGGCGGGCTCACCCTCGGCGGCGGGCTCGGCCATCTGACGCGCAAATGCGGCCTGACGATCGACAACCTGCTCGAGGCCGAGGTGGTCCTCGCGAGCGGCGAGTGCGTGCGGGCCAGCGCCGATGAGCACCCGGATCTGTACTGGGCGATCAGGGGCGGCGGCGGCAACTTCGGTGTGGTGACCTCGTTCCT
Source organism: Solirubrobacterales bacterium (assembly GCA_019239375.1). GTDB lineage: Bacteria > Actinomycetota > Thermoleophilia > Solirubrobacterales > Solirubrobacteraceae > Palsa-465. Next base: position 5,334 of record JAFAZZ010000473.1, read on the forward strand.
CTTCCGGCTGCACGAGGTCGGCACGATCGTAGGCGGCCCCACGTTCTGGCCGGTCGAACAGAGCGCGGAGGTGCTCGAGGTCTACCGCGAGTGGCTACCGACCGCGCCACGCGAGCTGAATGCGTTCTTCGCATTCCACATCGTGCCGCCCGCGCCGCCGTTCCCGGAGGCGATCCACCTGCGTAGGGTGTGCGGAATCGTCTCGTGCTACGTGGGCGGCGAGGACGACGCGGCCAAGGCGTTGTCGCCGTTTCTCAATGCGCTGCCGGAGCCGCTTCTGCCCGGCACGGGCCCGATGCCGCATGCCGCGTTGCAGGGTGCGTTCGACGCGCTCTATCCGCCCGGTGACCAGTGGTACTGGCGGGCCGATTTCGTGAACGAGATCCACGACGAGGCGGTAGCGCTCCACGCTCGCTTCGGCTCTGAGCTGCCGACGATGAAGTCGACCATGCACATGTATCCGATCGACGGCGCCGCGCACGACATGGGCGCCGGTGACACCGCGTGGAGCTATCGGGACGCTACCTGGGGGTCGGTGTTCGCCGGCGTCGATCCGGATCCGGCCAACTCGGGCACTGTCCGGGACTGGAGCGTCGCGTACCACGAGGCGCTGCATCCCTACTCGGCAGGAGGCGCGTACGTGAACATGATGATGGACGAGGGCGAGGAGCGGGTGAAGGCCAGCTACCGCGACAACTACGACAGGCTCGCCCAGATCAAGCGGACCTACGACCCGCACAACGTGTTCCGCGTCAACCAGAACATCCGGCCAGCAGCGGACTGAGGCCGCTGGTCTCTCCCGAAGCATCGCAGCGCGGCCGCTCCGGGGCGGGCGGCCGCGTTCGCGGTGGCGCTCATCTCGGGCGCGGTCATCAGCGATGCGGTGCGAACGTGTAGCGCTGTTACCGCTGATAGGCGGGTGCCCCTGGAGCGCCACGCACGTAGCAGCCGACGACCCACGTGGCGGCGGGCACCGGTACCTGGATGCCGGTCGAGGTGCCGCTGTTGCCGCTGTTGCCCGAGTTGCTCGAGTTGCCGGAGTCGGTGCTCGTGGTATGCCGGCGGCTGACCGCGGAGCGGGTCGAGAGCGCCCGGGCCGCCCGCTTCTCAGCCTCGGCGGCGGTGAGCTGTGTCAAGTGACCATTGCGGAGCACGGTCATGGACCGGACCTGGCACGGGGGCGCCACAATTGTGCTGAAGCATGCGGGTGCCTGGCCCTGCATCAGGTGACCCTTCTCGACGTGGACCGTGCCCGCGACTCGATACGTCGGGATCACCTGCCACTTGCCCGGGGGGATCTTGCGAGGGTCGAGCCGGGTGACCGCCACCTGCGGTGCGTCCCCTATCGCCCTGCTCTGCGCCACCTCCATCGCGTGCACCGCCGTGGGCGGAAGCGCTTTGACGGCGCAGCCGGTGGTCACCTCGACCAACCTCGCCCGGATGCCGAGGGCGGCCAGCTTCGCGTTCGCCCCGTGGATCGCCGCGAACTGCTGGAGGGTGACGGTGACGGTCCCGTCGGCGTTGCGGCTGACCGCGAACGCCGGCGGGCTGCTCGCGGCACTGAGCAACAGCGCCACCGCGGCCACAGCCGCGGCGAGGGCGACCGAGGAGCCGGCCAGCAGGCGCGGCCGCGCCCGCGGCGCGTGCTTGGCCGGCGGCCTTGTCATCTGGACCAAATCAGCCCCGTGCCTGTGGACGAGCTCGCGCCACAGGCGGTCTTCGAACTTACCCATCGCTCTGATGCTCCTTTCTCAGCCGGGCCCGCGCCCGGGACAGCCGCTTGCGCAGCACGACTCCGGAAACGCCGAGCGCCGAGGCGGCCTCCTTCGGGGTCAACCCGGCGAGGTCGACCAGTTCGACAGCAGCACGCTCGAACTCGGGGAGACGCGCGCATCGCGCGATCAGGTGCCGGCCGTCCCGCTCGGCGTCGATCCTGGCCGCCAATTCCTCGGTCTCGTCGACGTCGAGCGGCCGGCGCTGGGCCAGCCGGGCGACGGCATCCCGCCCGCTAGCGGTCTGGGCGCAATGCGCCGCGAACACGTGGGCGGCGATCCCGAACAGCCACGCGCGGGCCGAGCCCTTGCGAGGATCGAAAGTGCCGAACGCGCCGGCCGCGCGCACGAACGCCTCCGAGGTCAAGTCGGCCACGATCTGCGGCTCGACGCAGCGCCGCACGAAGTACGCCATCACCACGTCGAAGTTCCCGCGATGGATGTGCTCGAACTCGGCGAGCGCCGAGCCCGACGGCCCCGCCGGCGTCGCCGCTTGTGCCCGGGCGGAGTCCCCGAGCGTCATGACCTTGGCGCCCGCTGCTGTGCTCATATGCCGGTAGTTGTCGGATTCGAGGGCGGCTGTGACATCCGCCCGGATTGCGATCCACCGCTACGGCGCCCGAGCGGGTCACGCTGGTCGCCGCTCGATGCGGTGCTCGCGAATGATCGCCTCGATGCTGCGGTCCGTCGAGCGCTCAGCCAACCGTCTTCACTCGCTGCGGCGGTCGCGGCGAACAGGATCTGTCCGGGGCCTATAGAGTCGTGCCATTCGTTGTAGAGGCGTCCTCGTGGAGCTGACCCGGCGGGGCTGTCCACAGTCGCGGTGCGGATCGAGATCAGTTCGCGGTTTCTCGACGATCCCGGACAGCGGGCGGGATTCGTACTTCTGGGGTCGTTCCTGCTCTCGTTTCTGTTCGTCCGGACGAGCACGCGACTGATTCGCAGCCCGGGGTTCCTTGGTGGCCCGGCAACGTTGTCACGGAGAGCGGGCTCCACGTCCATCATCTCGTTTGGGGGATCCTGATGATGCTCGTCTCGGGCTTTCTGGGATTCGCTCTTGATCGACGGAGCCCGTTGACACCGATGTGCTGCTCGCCGCGGTGGCGGTCCTCAAGGGCAAGCCCCTCGTCGGGATGATCGGCATCTTCATGCCGCTGGTATCGCTGGTGGGTGCAGTGCGCTTGGCCTCTCCCTCCTCGGTGTGGGCGCGGCGGCGGTACGATCCGGGCGGGCGCAAGATGGCCCGAGCGCGGGCACGCTGGAACCGGATCGAGGCGCGGCGGCGACGGGTGACCGACACGATCGCGGGCGCCCCCGAAGCTCCTGCGGTCGGGGTGGATTCGGTGGGCCACAAGCGCACGGCTGACGAGCTCGCGAGCGAGGAGTGATGCCGCCGATCGGAGATGACTTCGCGCCGCCGCTCACGAGGCGCGGCTTCGCTTTCGTGCGCCACGTGACGAGTCGGTGCGTCCTGCTGGCGGTGTGCCTGACCAGATGGCGCCCAGTCGTGCTCGATCCGCTTCGCCAGCCGCGCGCGCTCGGCCAGCTCCTCCTGGTGGCTGCGCGCACGTACTGGCGTCACGGCGGAACGTTGGTGTTGATCGTTGTCGCCTCGGCTGCGCTCATCGGCGCTGTCGATGGGCTCGAGTGGCTGGTGCTTGGCGCGTTCGGCGCAAGCGGCGCGAACGTGTCGTTCACCGATACGGGCGCCGCGATCGCGTTTTCCACCACCGCCGGACTTGGGCGGCCAATCGCGGGGCCCGTCGGCTCTGCTCTGGTGATCGCCGTGTTGCGCAACGTCGAGCGCGGGCAGCCCGCTGGGTTCCGGAGTGCGTCCTCGGCGGTCCTGCGACGGATCTGGCGGATCCTCGCGGTGCAATGGCTCGTGACGCTTCTGCTGATTCTGATCGCGGTGACGATCATCGGGATCCCGTTCGCCATTCGCAAGTTTGTCGACTGGCGGTTCGCCCAGCAGGAGATCCTGTTCGAGGATCGCACGATCCGCGAGGCCATGCGCGCCAGCACAAGACTGGTCCGCGGCCGGTGGTGGCGCACAGCGTGGATCGTCATCGTGTTCTCGATACTGGGCCAGATACCGGGACCAATTCTTGGATTCGCACTGCTGTTCACGACGGTTCCAACCACCACCACCAACATCCTAGGGTCGGTGGTCTTCGCGCTGCTCACCCCGTACGTAGGGATCGGCCGCACCCTCCTTTACCTCGACCTCGAGGCCCGCAAAGTTACCGAGGCGGTACCCACGAGGCCGACCGTTGCCCCCGCACCCGCGACGTGACAGTCCTCCCGACCCCCGAGCCATCGGGGCGGGCTGGCAGACTCGGGCGTCCGAGCCCCTAGCAGGAGAGGATCGTCATGCGGATCTGTGTCACCGGAGCGAGCGGGAAGGTCGGACGAGCAACCGTGGAGGATCTACGCGCTCACGGGCACGAGGTGACCGCAGTCGATCTGGTTACCGTGCGCGAGCACAGCGGTCCCACGGTCATCGGCGCCGACCTGACTGACGCCACGCAGGCGGCCGAGGTGCTGGCCGGGATGGACGCCGTGGTCCACGTCGCTAACCACCCGGCGCCCGACCTGGTACCGCCGACCCGGACCTTCACCGACAACGTCACGATGAACTTCAACGTGCTGAACGGGGCGGTGACCGCGGGCCTGTCACGGGTCGTGTGGGCCTCCAGCGAGACGACCCTCGGCCTCCCGTTCAGCGACATCCCGCCGGAGTACGTGCCGGTCGATGAGCAGCACTATCCCCGCTCGACCACCGCCTACGCCTTATCGAAAGTCGTCTCGGAGGCGATGGCCGTCGAGCTAAACCGCTGGTCGCAGATCCCGATGGTCGCGCTGCGCTTCTCCAACGTGTACGAGGTCCACGAATACGAGCTGCTGCCGGCGCTGTGGGATGACATCCACTCTCGGGACTTCAACCTGTGGGCTTATATCGACGTGCGCGATGCGGCGAGCAGCTGCCGCATGGCTCTGGAGGCCGAAGTCTCAGGTGCCGAGAGCGCCATCATCGCCGCAGCGGACACGATCATGACCCGTTCGACCCGCGAACTGCTCGCTGAGCGCTTCCCGGACGTCCCCGTACGTCGGGAGCTGGGCGAATTCGAGACGCTGCTATCGATTAAGCGCGCGCGCGAGCTGCTCGCGTGGGAACCGGCCCACAGCTGGCGCGACGAGCTCGCCCATTAGGCCGCCCCGCCACGCGGCCAGCCGGCGGCTGCCGCAACGATCGCGCCTTTCGTCTCATGCCGGACGGAGGGACGAGCGCCTCTCTTTGGCGCAGGGGAAAGTTTCAACAAAGAGCGCGGGATTCAGGTAGCGTGGACCTTGAAGACCGACGTGGCGGTCGCCACGGGAAAGGGGTGCCCGGTGCACGTGGTAATTCGGAGCTATTCCGGGCAGGGTGCGTCTGAGCTGTTCGACCTCCTGGGACAGCGGGAGGAGGACGTGAAGACCATTGTCAGCGCGGTGCCTGGCTTTGTTAGCTACGCTGCCTTTCGCACCGAGGGCGGCGGGGTAGCTGTGACGGTGTGCCAGGACAAGACCGGTACCGACGAGTCCTCGCGGCGTGCCGCCGAGTGGGTGAAGGAGAATGTGAGCACGACGGTTGACCCGCCCGCGATCACGGAGGGGAGCGCCTTTCTCCAGTTCTGAGGGGACTGTGCATCCGTGGCCGCCCCGTGTTGGGACGTGGTGATCGAACCGTCCAGGCCGGCGCCTACGCTGGCAGGCGGTGACGGACTTCTCCACTCGCGCGCGCTCACTTGTTGAGCGCATTGAGGCCAACCCCTCCGATCCCGGACTGGAGGAGGAGCTCGTTGCGCTCCGGGCAGTTTGGCGCTCGCTCGAGGGATCCGAGCGCGCTGAGGCGGCGGGCGAGGCACGCGCCCTGGCCGAGGCCCAGGCGGGAGCCGCGCGGCAGCCGAGGCCGCTCGATGAGGATGCGGAGGCCCAGCTGGCGCTTCGCGGCCTGGATCGGATCGGCATCGACGCTCCACCGGAGCG
>JAFAZZ010000535.1 GCA_019239375.1 Solirubrobacterales bacterium
GTCTTTCACCGTAAGTACGCCGAGGGCCGGGTTCGCGACCTTGCCCGTACCGAGCAGGGGCGTGAGACGTTGCAGCGTAGGATCGACTGGATGCTGCCCGAGGTCCTGATGTGGTTCGGTCCATCGAGCGAGCCCGGAGTCGCCGCGCTGAAGGCCCAGGGCCTGGTCAAGTTGGACAACGACGAGATGCGCGAAGCGTTCCAGACGGACGTGTTTTCCATCCTCGAGGAGAACGGGTTGCGCGTCGAGGTGGGAGAGCTCCCGTGGGAGCGATGGAACAGCCTGCAGCGACGAGTCGAGTAAACCTCGACGACGGGCGGACCTGTCCCTGGTGCGGGGCCCGTGAGACCGAGCAAATCGGAGACTGGGGTCCGCAGCTTCTCACCGAGCAGTGGATATGCAAAGCCTGCCGGACCCCATTCGAGCGGATCCGCCGAGAGCCGTGACCTGCGGCCCGCTTCGGCGCGAACTCGATGACGTCGGCGTCATGCTGCTAACCCTGGACCGTCCCGATGCCCGCAACGCACTGGACGACAAGCTGACGGAGGCCCTCGGCAGCGCCTTGGAGGACGCCGCCGGCGATGCCCACACGCGCGCGGTCATCCTCACCGGCGCCGGCGAGTCATTCTGCGCCGGCGGTGATCTTTCCCGCTTCGAGCCCAAGTGGACGCCGAGCGCCTTCCGCGTGCATTCGCATCGGCTCACGGCACTCATCGCCGGGATCGAGCAGTTCGAGAAGCCCGTGATCGCGGCCATCAACGGTGCCGTCACCGGCGCCGGCACGCAGCTCGCAATGGCCTGTGACATCAGGTTGGCCTCGCCGGAGGCGCGGATCATCTTCCGAGAAGGGCGGTTGGGCATCATTCCCAGTCACGGGGGCGTGACCCGGCTGGTCAAGCTGGTCGGCCTCGCCCGCGCGCGTGATGTGCTGCTCGGAGGTGAGGAGCTCACCGCCCCGGATGCTGAGCGTCTCGGACTGCTCACGGCCGTCGTACCGGACGGGAAGGTGGTCGAGGCCGCGCGAGAGCGTGCGGTAGCGGCGCTGCGACGGTCGCCGGAGGCGTACGCCGCGGCAAAACGGCTGTTGGCGATCGCCGCGGACACCTCGCTTCAGGCCGGGATGGCGGCTGAGGCGCTCGCGCAGACGTCGCTGATCGCGACGCCAGAACATCGCGAGGCGGTTCGCCGGGCCGGGGCGAGGCAGAGGGATCGCTGAGATGGCACCTTTCCCCGAGCCGCTATCGAACGGCCATACGCGGCTTGGAGCCACGCACGGCAACAAATCGGGGCACTGCTGCCAGCGTCTCCTGTGCTGCCTGAACACGCGGCACGTGCCGATGCGACAGCACCTCCCGTTCGACCGGCCCGATCACCCAGGCTGCCACCGACTCGGCTTGGGCCGGCCCGCCGTACGAGTCGTCCTCGCCCTGGATCAGCAGCACCGGGGCATCGATCCCTGGGAGCAGCCCCTCGATGTTCCACGCGTTGAACTCGGGGATCGGCCAAACGTCGTTCCAGAAGTAGAAGGCGGCGCTGAGGTTTCGGTGGGGGGCGACCATTCTCGATCCGTGTCCGTCGATCTCGATCGTCACAAGCGCCTGGACTACCCCGGAGCGTCAGTCTCGTATCGTTACCGTCAACCACCCGGAGGGAGACAGCCGTGAGCGCAACCGAGACCACCGTGGAGCTGGGCGCCTTCATCGCCGGCAGCGCGGAGCCGCTCAGCGATCCCGTGCAGGAAATTCGCGATCCGGCCACGCAGCGCGTGGTCGGCCGCGTCACCGCCTCGGCCGCCGAGGACATCGACCGCGCGGTCCGCGCTGCCCACGACGCCTTCGCGGGCTGGTCGGCGCGGGGAGTGGCCGAGCGCGGTGAAATGGTTGGCCGTGCGGCGCACGCTATCCGGGCTGCGGTGGACGAACTGGCGCCGCTGCTCACCGCCGAGCAGGGCAAGCCGTTGCGCGAGGCGCAGATCGAGCTGAACAAGGCAGCCGAAACGCTAGAGCACTACGCCGGACTGGCCAAGGAACTCCGTGGCGCCTTCGTGTTTGGCTTGGACCCCGGAGTCAGCGGGCAGGTCCTGCGCCGGCCCCTCGGGGTCGTGGGAGCGATCGTCCCCTGGAACTTCCCTACGACCCTGCTGGCGAACAAGCTGGGACCCGCGCTTGTGGCCGGAAACACCGTGGTCGCCAAGCCGGCGGATACGACGCCGCTGACGACGCTTCGCCTGGCGGCCATAATGCACGACGCGGGCCTTCCCGCTGGGGTGTTCAACGTGACGGCGGGCCGCGGCGCCGATGCGGGCGAGGCGCTGGTCACCCATCCCCTCGTGCGCAAGGTGGGGTTCACCGGCTCGACGCCGACGGGACGACGGATAATGGCGCTGGCCGCGGCCGATAATAAGCGGCTGACGCTCGAGCTCGGTGGGTCTGACCCGATGATCGTTCTCGAGGATGCCGACCTCGACCGAGCGGCCAGCGCGGCGTCGATGGGTCGCTTCTTCAACTGTGGCCAAGCCTGTTTGGCCGTCAAGCGCCTTTATCTGGCGGAGTCGGTGGCCGACGAGGTCATCGAAGCGGTGGTTCAGAAGGCCAGGCGGCTAACCGTCGGGCGCGGGGCCGAACCGGGCGTGCAACTGGGTCCATTGCACTCGGAGCGCCAACGCGATGCGCTCGAGGACCAGCTTCGACGCACGCTGGAGCGGGGCGGCGAGGTGCTGACCGGAGGCGGGCGGCCGGACAATAGCGAGCTGAGCGACGGGTGGTTCCACGAGCCGACGATCGTGCTCGAACCGCCGCAGGACTCCCCGATGGCCTCCGAGGAGGTGTTCGGGCCGGCGCTTCCGATTTGGCGCGTCAGAGACCTCGACCAGGCGATCGATTATGCCAACGCGTCCCCGTTCGGCCTCGGATCCTCCGTCTGGACGTCGCGTCTCGACGCGGCGGCCGACGCGGCAGAACGCTTGGACTGCGGGTACACGTGGATCAACTCCGCGACGAAGGTGTACGACGAGCTGCCGTTTGGTGGGGTCAAGGCGAGTGGGTTCGGCAAGGAGCACGGATCGGAGGCATTCGACTACTACACCGATCAAAAGGCCGTCGTCGTGCGCACGGCACGGCGCGATTAGCCCGCCGAAGCCGGCCCTGGCGAACGGCCTAAAGCCGCCGGCGCGCGCGATCGGCGCCTCCCGATACGCTCATGGCCGGAAGCATCGGAGCACCTGCCGTGAGTCCTCCGCGAAACCACAGTGGCAAGCGCGCACCGGCGCCCGGCGACGAGCCTCGCCCTCGTGGCGCGACGATGAAGCACGAGTGCCTCGGCGAGGTCAATTGCTCGGTCGCGCGCACGTGGGCGGTCATCGGCGATCGCTGGACGATGCTGATCATCCGTGAGGCCTTTCGCGGAACGCACCGCTTCGACGGCTTCCAGCAGCGCCTGGGCGTCGGGCGCAACGTCCTGTCCAATCGCCTCGCCCGCCTCACCGAGGAGGGTATCTTCGAGCGCAATCGATACCAGGAGGCTCCGGACCGCTACGAGTACCGCCTCACGCAGAAGGGCATGGACCTGTACCCGGTACTGCTCACGCTGATGCGGTGGGGCGATCGCTACAAGATCGACGAGCCGCCCGTGCGCCTGTACCACAAGGACTGCGGAGAACTTGCCTCACCCGAGCTTCGCTGCAGTCACTGTGGCCAGCTCGTCGACTTTCATTCCCTCTCCGCCGAGTACGCGCCCGACGCCTGGTGAGCTGCGCCGCCCGCGGCGCCGTGTCGGTCACGAATTGATATCGTCGGCGCAGCGGCCTAGCGGCTGGTAAGGGAGAGTTCTGTGGCCGAGATGTTCATCGCCGGGGAATACACCGGGTCCGACCGGGAGCGAACGACCGTAGCCAGTCCCGCTGGCGGCGATCCGGTCGACACCGTGCCGGAGGCCACCACCGCTGACATCGACGCCGCGGTGGACGCGGCGGCGCTGGCGTTCACTCGCTGGCGGGAAACTCCCGCGAGCCGGCGTGGGGAGCTGCTTCATCGCGGCGCCCGCCGGATACTGTCCCACCGTGACGAGCTGGCGCGTCTGTTGACCGCCGAGCACGGCAAGACGTTGCGCGAGGCGGGGCTCGAAATCCACCGCTTCGCCATCACGCTCGAGCACTACGCCGGGCTGGCGCGTGACCTGCGGGGAAGCCATGTTCCCGACCTCGACCACAACACCTACGGGCTCGTCGTCCGTCGCCCGCTCGGAGTGGTGGCCGCGATCGTGGCTTGGAACTTCCCCACCCTTCTGCTGGCCAACAAGATCGCGCCCGCCATCGTCGCCGGTAATTCGGTCGTCGCGAGGCCCGCGCCGACGACGCCGCTGACGACGCTGCGGATAGCGGAGTTGCTACACGACGCGGGCCTGCCCCCTGGGGTCATGAACGTCATCTGCGGGCGCGCCGAGACGGGCGAGGCGCTCGTCCGCCACCCGACGATCCGAAAGGTTGCCTTCACCGGCACGACCGCGACCGGAGAGCGCGTCGCCGCAGCGGCGGCCGCGGGCGCCAAGCGGGTCGCGCTCGAACTGAGCGGCTCCGATCCGTTCATCGTCTGCGAGGACGCGGACCTCGACGCGGCGGCGAGTGCGGCGAGCGTCGGACGGTTCTTCAATGCTGGCCAGTCCTGCCTTGCGGTGAAGCGCGTGTACTGCGCCGAGGGGGTTCTGAACTCCTTCCTCGAGCGGCTTCTCGCCCGTGTGCGCAGACTGAAGGTTGGCCCTCCGACGATGGGGGGGACAATCCTTGGTCCACTGCATACCGAGACGCTGCGCAGCCGTGTGGAGGAACAGCTTGCCGACGGGATCGAGTCTGGGGGTGAAGTCCTCGCCGGCGGGGGACGTCCCGGAGACGAGGAGCTGGATGCCGGCTGGTACTTCGAACCGACCGTCATATCCGGTCCGGCGCACGATTCCCGGCTGGCTACCGAGGAGGTATTGGGGCCGGTACTGCCGGTCTGGTCGGTGGCGGATCTCGATGAGGCGATCGGGCACGCCAACGCCTCACCATTCGGTCTGGGCTCATCGATCTGGACTCATGACCTTGATGCCGCGACGCATGCGGCTGCTCGCCTCGAAGCGGGCTACACCTGGATCAACGCCCCTCAGCGCCTGTACGACGAGCTCCCGCTCGGCGGGATCGGCGCCAGTGGGTACGGCAAGGAGCACGGACGCGAAGCGCTCGAGCAGTACACGGAGTCGAAATCCTTGGTCGTGCGGCATCGGCCGCCGCGTCCGGCGCGATAGCCATCCGAAAGTCGATCCGTCAGACGTACGTGCGCTTCGGGTGAGCACATCAGTCCTCACCGTCGCGCCGGGCATCCACCGCATCAAGGTGCCGACGCCGTTCCGTGTGGGCCCGGTGAACGCGTACCTCATCGAGGACGAGCCCTTGACCCTGGTCGACAACGGCCCAAATTCGGCCAGGTCGCTCGACGCGCTCGAGCTGGCGCTGAGTGAGCTGCGCTACAGGGTTGCGGATCTCGAGCTTCTGGTGGTGACCCATCAGCACGTGGATCACCACGGTTTGACCTCCACGCTGGTGCGCCGGAGTGGAAGCGCGCTCGCGGTTCTCGATCTCCTCGCGGTGCCGCTCGCGGGCTGGCCGGCTTACCCGGAGCGAAACGACGCGCTGGCCGAGCGTCTGATGCGCCGGCACGGCGTGCCGGGGGAGGTGGCGACGGTCCTGCGAGCGGTGGCGCGGGCTCAGCACGGGTGGGGCGGACCCGCGGAGGCCACTCGGCGGCTCGTTCCCGGCGAGCGCCTCGAGTTGCGTGACCGCGGATTTGCGGTCCTGCACGCGCCCGGCCACTCGCCCTCGGACACGCTGCTCTGGGATGGACATAGAGGCGTCATGCTGGCCGGTGACCACCTCCTCGAGCACATCTCATCGAATCCGATCATCGGGCTTCCGCTCGAGGAGCCTGACGCGACGGCCGCCTTCGATGAGCGGTCACGTCCCCGTCCGCTTCCGGCTTATCTCGCGACGCTGAGAAGAACTCAGGCGCTTGACCCGGCGCTGGTACTGGGCGGACACGGAAACCCGGTGCGCAACGCGCGCGCTGATTGACCAACGTCTACGATTTCACGCGCGGCGCGCGGAGAAGCTCCACGCGATGCTCGCTGAGCGCCCACAAACCGCGCACGAGGTGGCGCGGAGGATATGGGGTGAACGCGCGCTGACGCAGGCTTTCCTCACGCTGTGCGAGGTCCTCGGCCACTTCGATCTCCTCGCCGAGGACGACCAGGCCCACGTGCTCGACGACGGCGAGAGCGTGCGGCTGGAGGCGTGACTCGCATCCTCCGACCGCGGCGTTGCGGCCCAGGCGCTCGACCTTCAATCGCCTCGTTTACGCGTCATCTGATTCTGTTCGGGGAGCCGTCAATAATGGGCGTGGTTCTTGACTGACACCACGTAGACGCGCTGCTAGCCGGATCTTGCGGCGCGCGTTTGCGTCCGCGTGACGCCGTTTGTCCTCTGCGGAGATCGGCACAAGCTGCGGAACGGCGGTTGGCCGGCCGTCGTCGGCGAGGGCCACAACCGTCAGGTAGGCGGTACACATGCGTGATCTGCGCCGTCACGACATTCTCAGATTCAACCTGCACACCAACCTCCATCGAGGTTCGCCACGTCACGTTGACGGTAGCGCGTAGTGTCAGAAGATCGCCAACTTGAACGGCGGACCGGAATGTGTCTACCGTGACAGTCACAACTCTGCAGCGAGCGAACCGCGTGGCTGCGATGACGGCGGCGTCATCACCTAGCGTCATCACCCAACCGCCATGAACATTGCCGGCCGGATTGGGGTCCTGTACGCCGGTCCGATACGTCAGGATCGAGGCAGTCTCAGCAGGATGCCTGATTCCGTTCGCTGGCCGGTCGATCATCGGACGGAACAGTCCTGACGGCTCGAGCGATCGCCTTCATAGTGAGTTCACTTGGTTACCCACTCTACCCACAGGAGCACACCGCGGTCACGGCCCGGACTACTTCACGTCGCTGGAGAGCGTCTCCAAGCCGGCCCGCGCACGCCTGCTACGTGCGGCCTGAGGGGCAGAGCCTCAGCAGCCCGGCGCTCAATCCAGGGCGGGTTGTCACTTTCGCCCCGCAAGCATACGGTCTGCCCCTCCGGTCGAGAGCTTCGTGGAGGACCGGGATCCTCCGGTCCTCCACGCCTCATCTTGTCGGGATTTGACAGGTCCAGCGTTCTAGCGCTGCAGACAGCGTGCGACTGCGCCCATCAGGGTTCGGACCACCCGCGCCCTGCCGAGCACCGGTAGCTCGTGGAGACGTTGGGGTTGCCGTGGCCGTCGTAGACCGCCGTCAATGGATAGGCGCAGAGTATCCGCGACTCGGTCACGAAGTTGGTCTGTGGATCAACCTTCTCGGCCAGGATCGAGAGCGGGGCCTGTCCGTGCTCGACCCAGTTCACCACGTCCTGCAGCGGCATCGCCGGCGCCGGGTACTGGTAGGGAGTCCCGGGGGCCGGCCCCGTCGCACTGGCGCAATGCTGCGCCCCTGGCGCCAGGAAGAGCCGGGCGAACGTAGCCGTGCTGCGGGGTCCGCCCATGGCTTCCTGCATCCGCTGGTAGTAGTTGATGGTCCCCTGAGGGAAGATCAGCTGGTCGGCGAGGCCGTGCCAGATGATGATCTTTCCGCCGTGGTCCCTGAACTCTCCCAGATCCGGGTTGTCGGTGGCGATCGTGCTCGAGAACTCGTTCTGCGACTGCTGGAAGAGCTGGTCGAACTGCGAGTAGGTCAGCGTGTGCCAGTCCCAGCTGGGATTGTGCTGCACCCAGGTACCTAGCCATGCGACCGCGATCGGGAACGGATCACCGGCGGTCATCCCGCCTGAGCTGGTCGTCGTCCCGGCCAGGCCCGCGAAGCTTGTCCCCGGTTCCAGCCCGTACCAGAGCTTCTGGCCCGATGTCGAGGTCGGTCCGGCCCAGATCTTCTGCACGACCGCCGCGTCAGTGGGCGTGATCGTGCCGCAGGGTGTGGCGAACCCGACCAGATCGAA
>JAFAZZ010000563.1 GCA_019239375.1 Solirubrobacterales bacterium
CCGCGCCCTCAACGCATCCGTTGGCGCGACATGCCCACCAGAGGAGCCTGACACGCCACTCCCCCCGGATTCCGAGGCGAGTGGCGCGTCATGCACACCAGAGGAGCCTGACACGCCAAACCGCGCCCTGAACGCATCCGTTGGCGCGTCATGCACACCAGAGGAGCCTGACACGCCAATCCGCGCCCTCAACGCATCCGTTGGCGCGTCATGCACACTGATTTGACGACGCTGACGGGGGTGTGCGAGGTTCCGCGTGCGGACGCGAAACGTCAGCACAACCTCCCGGGGGGCGCGGCCGGTCGCGAATCCGCACCTACGCCACCGCGCCGGCGCTCACCCCAGGTGTGACATCCGGCGCCACCCCAGGTGTGACACAACCACCCTAGGGTCGGCTGAAATGCGGCGCCCCCGGCCGTATCTTTTCGTCCATGACAGACCGCCAGTCGGGGACGCGACCGGAGGCCGACACGAGGGGGCACGTGATTGGCCTGGGGGCAACCGGGTCCCACCGAACGGCGATCGGGGCTGGGGGTCAGGACCAACCCATGCGCGCCGCACATGGGGGCAGTACAGAAGCGGCGGATGCCTTTCCGGGGCGGGGATACACGATTCACCTCGGGTCTCTCCCAGAGCTACGGGGGTTGCTCTAACCGGGAGGGCAGCGCCGGCGGGCACAGACGCCCGCGGCCGCACCACCCGATCATGTGTGCTGTGATCCAGCGCCATGATCGGTGTGCGGCGGCAAACCGAGATCTATGTCAGCGGCGTGAGTGGGCGCCGGCCGCTCATCCCATTCGACGCCGACCGCCTGGAGGCGGCGGCGCAACGGCGGATGCGTCCCGCCGCATTCGCCTACGTGGCCGCGGGCGCCGGCAACGAGCGTACGGTGGCGGCCAACCGCGGCCTTCGACCGGTGGCGAATCGTCCCGCGGATGCTGCGTGACGTCGAGCACCGCGACACCAGCATCGAGTTGTTCGGGCAGCGCCTGGCCAGCCCCTTCCTGCTCGCGCCGGTCGGAGTCCTGGAGCTGGCCCATCCAGAGGCCGACTGCGCCGTGGCCCGCGCCGCGCGCGATACCGGCACCTGGATGGTGTTATCGAACCAGGCCTCGCGCCCGATGGAGGGCGTCTCACGGATCCTGGGCGACACCGCTCGTTGGTTCCAGCTCTACTGGAGCCGGTCCGATGCGCTCGTGGAGAGCCTCGCCGGCCGGGCCGAACGCTGCGGCTGCGCGGCTATCGTCATCACGCTGGACACCACGATGCTCGGATGGCGCTCGCGCGATCTGGAGGGTGCGTTCCTGCCCTTCCTGCACGGCAAGGGCCTGGCCCAGTACACGAGTGACCCAGAGTTCAGGCGGCTGCTTGCCGAGCCGCCCTCGACGCCGCCGGCGCAGCAGCCCCGACCGACCCTGGCAGCCCTGCGCACGCTGGTCGAGTTGACTCGGGCCTACCCGGACAGCTTCTGGCGGACCCTCGTTTCTGGGCGCGGCCGCGCGGCGGTGCAGCGCTTCACCGAGATCTATTCGCGCCCGTCGCTGACGTGGGAGACGCTCGCCTTCCTGCGCGAACGGACCGATCTGCCGATCGTGCTGAAAGGCATCCTGCACCCCGATGACGCCGCCCGCGCGGTGGCCGAGGGGATCGACGCGGTGATCGTCTCCAACCACGGCGGCCGGCAGGTGGACGGCTCGGTCGCCAGCCTCGAGGCTCTTCCGGCCGTGGTCGAGGCGGTGAACGGGGGTATCCCGGTCCTGCTCGACTCGGGCGTGCGCAGCGGCGCCGACATTTTCAAGGCGCTGGCGCTCGGCGCCCGCGCCGTGCTGATCGGCCGCCCCTACGTGTACGCACTCGGGATCGGCGGCCGCGAAGGCGTGCGCGAGTTCCTGCTGAACCTGGCCGCCGACTTCGACCTCACCATGGGCCTCGCGGGCTGCCGCTCGGTAGCGGAGATCGGCCCCGAGGCCCTGGTGCCGGCGCCGGGCCTTACCGAGATGGCGCCGATCAGCGCACCGAGAAGTCTCTGAACGTCGCGGTCGTCGTCCAGGTGGGCAGGCCCGAAGCGTGGAACACGCCCACGTCCTGATTGCCCGCTGATGCGCCGGCGGCCACCGTGACCGTGTCCACCGGCGCCCAGGTGACGCCGCCATTGGTTGAGTAGTAGCCGGTGTAGCTGCTCCCGCTGCGCACGAGGCGGAGCGTCACCGGGCCGGCGACGACGCCCGGGACGGCAAAGCGCGAGTCCACGTCGCGCCCGCCGGTCGCGTTCCAAGACATCACGACGGTCCCGGCGCCGTTTACGAACAGCACCACGCCGGCGGGCGAGCCTGCCGGCGCCGTCATCGCGTCGCGTTCGATGAGGCCGGCCCCGCCCGCTGACCCGCCGGCCGCGTCGTAGCTCACGGTGACCTGCGCAGTCGACGATGCGCCGGCGCGCTGGCGCTCGTAGATCGCGGCGTAGGAGCCGGTGGGTGGGGCGTTCCACGGCTGGAGCACGCCGGTCCCCCGGGCGCTGATCGCGAAGGCGCCATCACGCGCCGCGAACGCCGCCGGCTGGCGGGTGATATCGGCGGTCTGGTACGGCGGCGGCACGGGCGCGAGCACCCGCTCACCGAGGAACGCCGCGGTGGCCCGCCAACCGTCGAGCGGGTCCCAAGAGGCGCCGCCGGACAGCCCGCCGAGCTCGGACGGCGGACCCGACACAGGCGCGGTGACGCGGAACGCCACCGTGTAGCGCTGCCCGGCGGCGAGGCGCTTGACGCGCGCGCGACCCAGGCGCTTGATTCGCCAACCCAGCCCCACTCGGAAGGTCAGCTTCACGCGCTTGACCGGCGCGAGACCGTCGTCACTGAGTGTCTCGCGCACGATCGTGGAGCGCCCGCTGAACAGCTGCGGGACGGCGGCCGCGAGCGAGAGCACGATGTGCGGCGCCAGCGCCCGCGCGCGCCGGCGATCTATCGCGGCGACGCGGTACATGACCACGCTGTGAGCGGGCACGAAGGCGCTGATCGGACCGCGTGACTCGCTGACCGAGTTGCTCCACAGATCCTCCAGGCGGTAGGCGCGCGCGGCTCGCAACCCGACCGCGATGGCCCTGGTCGCGATCGTGGCCGCGGTGTCCGTCGAGTTAAACAGGACCACGGCGCGGTCGCCGCCGCTCAGCTCCTTGCTCAGGACCCATCGACCGCCCTGGCTCGAGATCGGGACGCCCTGCTTGCCGAGCGGATCCTGATCGACGGCGATCACGCCCGCGTTCTCGTAGATGGCCAGTGCCTGGGGCGACAGTGCGGCGAGGTTCGTGCTGGCGATCAGGGGCGCGGCCATCTCGGCCCACAGGCTGAACTCGGTCCTGTACTCGGGCCGGGTGCTGCCCCCGTTTCCGATCTGGAGCATGTCCGGGTCGTTCCAGGCTCCGGGGCCGGCATCGGAGAACAGATTCACCGTGCCCTCGAAGTTCACCAGCATCGAGCCGAAGTTGTCCTCGATGTCGGGCGTGGTGCGCCAGAGGTTCGCGATCGGTGCGCCCCACCGCCACGGATCGTCCCCGGGATCCGGATTGCATATCGAGAAGACGATCGGGCGTCCGGTCGCCTTCAGGGCGTTGCTCATTCTCGTGTTCAGCGTCTGCTGAACCTGCTGCTCGGACTGGCCCGGGAAGTCGCCGAACGGGATGCTGCACCGGTCGTACTTGAGGTAGTCGACGCCCCAGGAGGCGAATGTAGCCGCGTCCTGGGCCTCGTGGCCGTAGCTGCCGGGGAGATGCGCGCACGTGGTGGTCCCGGCGTCCTCGTAGATGCCCAGCTTGAGACCCAGGTTGTGCACATAGTCGGCCACAGGCTTGATCCCGTCGGGAAAGCGCGTGGGATCGGCCACCAGGTTGCCGGCGCTGTCGCGGCTGGGTGCCATCCAGCAGTCGTCGATGTTCACGTACTGATAGCCGGCGGCCTTCATGCCGTTGCTGACTATGGTCTGCGCGGTCTGCTCGATGAGCTGCGCGTTCACGCCGCAGTACGCCGCGTACCAGTCGTTCCATCCCATCGGCGGCCTCGCCGACAAGCCGTTTTGCTCGGCTGCGGCGGCCGGCGCGAAGCCCGCGAGGGCTGTGACCCACAGGCATAGAGCGACCAACCAGACGGGCCGGCGTCGCGTGCGGAGCGGGGGGTGGCGGACACCGGCCGCATCGGCTGCACCCGATCGAGCGCGCTGGTCGGGGGCCGCGTGGATGGACTGGCGCTGAAGGAGCAACTCGAGGTGCGCGAGAACGTGGTCTGGGTCGTCGAGCAGGCCGGCGCAGGGCGCCAGCATCCTGATCGAGCCCGTCAACTCGTACGAGAACGGACCCTACCTGCTCGACACGACGGCCAAAGCAGTCGGTTTCCTCCACTCGCTGTCGGGTGATGGAGGCCAGGCGGCACCACTTCCTCGAGCACGACTTCACGCCGGGGCTTCAAGCTCGAGTTGCACCACCTAGACTGCGAATCGCCCTGCGCGCCGCACGCGCGCCCGGCGTCTGCGTGCCCACCACCGCGATCGTCTATCGGATGCCGCCGGCGCCCCCGGTCAACGCTCACGGCACTAGCCCCGCGAGTGCCACGCCGCCGGGTTCAGGCAGCCCGCCGGGAGTTTTCCGGCGAGGAGCTCGCGCAGGTTGGCCAGCACCGCCTCGGCGGTGCGACGCAGACCCAGCTCGGTGAAGGACGAGATGTGCCCGCTCAGGACCGTGTTTGGTGCTGTGAGGATCGGGTCGTCGAGCCCTACCGGCTCGCGCTCGAACACATCGAGTCCGGCCGCGGCGATCTGGCCACTCTCGAGCGCGGCGACGAGCGCGGCCTGATCGATCAGCTGCCCCCGCGCGGTGTTGACGATGACGGCGTGGCGCGGAAGGAGCCCAAGTTCTCGTGCACCGATCACGTGCCGCGAGCCAGCACTCAACGGAGCATGAAGCGTGAGGACGTCCAACCGCGGGAGCATTGCATCCAGGGCGTTCAGCTCGACGTCGTACTCCGCGCAGAATTCGCGGTCCGGGTGAGGTTCGAGCGCCAGCACTCGGCAGCCGAAGGCGCGAACTCGCCGCGTCACCGCCCGGCCGACCGCCCCCAGCC
The DNA here is from genome assembly GCA_019239375.1 of Solirubrobacterales bacterium. GTDB lineage: Bacteria > Actinomycetota > Thermoleophilia > Solirubrobacterales > Solirubrobacteraceae > Palsa-465. Next base: position 5,106 of record JAFAZZ010000563.1, read on the forward strand.
CGACCACCCCAACGGTCGCGTCCGCCAGGTCCCGCGTCGGCACCGCCGCCCGCCATTCACCGGCCCGCACCGCATCGTCCAGTCGTGGCAGCCGGCGGATGCACGCGAGCATCAGCGCGAGCGCCATGTCGGCCACTGCCTCGGCGTTGACGGCCGGCGTCGTCACCACCGCCACACCGGCCTCAGTCGCCGCTGCGATGTCGATCGCATCCGAGCCTGTTCCCCAGCGCAGGATCGCGCTCAGCGACGGAGTCGCAGCGAAGACAGCACGCGTGTATGGCTCGCTCCCGGCGACGGTTCCCCAGGCACCGTCCAGGCCGCGGGCCAGAGCCTCCTCGCTCGGCGCATGCGCCAGCTCATAGCGCGCGGTAACCGTGATGCCCCGGACGCGCTCGAGGTCCGGGCGGGCCAGCTCCGCGCTCTCGGTGGTGAGGACCAGCCGGCGGCCCGCGCTCAGAGCCAGTCCTCGACAGTGATCGACCAGCGAGCGTTATCCCAGCCCGACTGGATCTGGATCTGGTAAACCCCGGGCCCGCTCTTGAACACGCGGGTCTGGTTGCTTCCGCCGTTCAGATCGAACGACGCGTTGCTCGGCCCGACCACCTGGGCGCTTGGGCCGTTGCAGAACAGGACGAAGCTGCACGTCCCGTCGTAGGACATCTCGTAGACGATCCGCCACTGCGTCCCACGGATCTGGAAGGCCGCGGAGCGCCCGCTCCCCTCCCCGGAGAAGGACGTGATCGCGTGCCAGCTCGGATTCTCGGCAGCGAACAGCGTGACTGTCGAGTGCGGCTTGAGGTGGCGTCCGGCGCTCGGCGCCTCGCCGGTGACGGTGCCGGGCGCGGTGCCCGGCGCCTGAACGAACTGGACGCTGGCGTCCAGCTCGATGCGGTGCAGGCGGGCCACGGCCGCGCTCGAGCCCTCGCCGCGGAGCTGCGGCACCTCGATAGGGCGCGGGCCCTTGCTCATCGCGACGTCGATCGTCGTGCCCTCTTTGACGCGCGCGCCGGCGGGCGGCGACTGCGCGACCGCGGTGCCCGGCTTAGCCTGATCGTCGTAGCTCTGGCTGAACGCGACGTCCAGGTGCAGCCGATGGAGCTTCGTGCTCACCGCTTTCGAACTCAGACCGTGCAGCGGGGGCAGGGCCACCCTCGGGCGCGCCGTCAGCGTGGCCGCGGCGAAGGCGAGCGCCCCGAGCACCACCAGCGCGAACGCGAACACGGCGATCGTCCGCCGGCGCGCCGCCGGGTTTACGTTGCGCCGGGGCGAGTAGCGCGGGGATACCCACGTGGAGTCGACGCCGGGCCCCGTCTCCCACGCCGGGCCGGTGGCTGCTTCCGGTCGCTGCCCGGTCCGAGCCCGGGCGCTCGCGAGATCATCAGCCATCGCGGCTGAGCTCTGGTACCGGTCGCCAGGCTCCTTGGCCAGGGCCCGATGCACGATCCGCTCGAGCGAGCGCGGTGTGCCCGGCGGCAGCCGTGGGGGCGCCTCCTGCACGTGCCGGAGCGCAATCTCTACCGCGCTGTCGCCGTTGAACGGCGGATGTCCAGCGAGCATCTCGTAGAGCACGATGCCGGTGCTGTAGACGTCGGTGGCGGGCGTGACGGGAAGGCCACTGGCCTGCTCGGGCGCCATGTAGCGGGGCGTGCCGACGATCGTGGCCGTCCCGCCCTCGGTCGTGCCGCCCTCGGCGAGCCGCGCGATCCCCAGGTCGCCTACCTTGACTCTGCCCCGCGTGGAGATGAGCACGTTGGCGGGCTTGATGTCTCGATGTACGATCTGCTCGCCGTGGGCGCGCTCCAGCGCCCGGCACAGCTGCTCGGTGATGTCACACGCATCCCATGGGGCCAGCCGACCGCCCCGGCGCAGACGCTTGGCCAAGCTCTCGCCGTCGACCAGCTCGGTGACGTAATAGAGCCCCTCAGCCGCCTGGCCGATGTCGTAGATCTGCACGATCCCCGGGTCGCTGACCCGCGCCAGGAGCTGCGCCTCGCGTCCGAAGCTCTCGGCCCAGTCCGGGTCCTCGGCCCACCACGGCTTGATCACCTTGATCGCCACCTCGCGCGCCAGGCGCCGGTCGTAGCTGCGGTAGACGCGGCCGAACGTGCCCTCGCCGATCAGCTCGTGCAGCTCGTAGCGCCCGTCGAGCGCACAGCCGGCCAGGTCGGGGGCGTGCGGCACGGCCTCAGGCCCCGCGGGCCGCGGCGAGCTCGCGGCTGATCGTGGACTTGAACAGGCTGCTGTCGACGCCGACGGTGATCAGCCGAAACCCATCGGCAGCGTAGCGCTCGGCCGCCGCGCCGGCGGCGCAGTGCATCCCGGGGATGAGGGAGTTGGCCTCGCAGACGATTCGCACGCGCTCGATCGCGTCGGCCAGCGGCTTGCGATCCTCGCCGGGATCTACCTGCACGCCGCGCGGCGGTAGGCCGAGCGCGATCGACAGATCGGAAGGTCCGATGTAGAGCCCGTCGAGGCCGCGGGTGGCCGCGATCTCCTCCAGGTTGTCGAGCCCCTCTCGCGTCTCGATCATCGCGAAGCACAGCGCGTCTTGCTCGAGATCGTCTGGCGTGGCCGAGCCCACGATCAGCTCGGCGCGGATCGGCCCGTACGACCGCCGGCCGCGCGGCGGGTAGCGACACGCCTCGACCGCGCGCGCGGCCTCGGCGGCGTTGTCGATCAGCGGCAGGATGACCCCGGCCGCGCCCAGGTCAAGCGCCCGCATGATCAGCCACGGTTCGTTCCAGGCGAGCCGCGCCAGCGGCACAGCGCCCCCGGCCTGCACGGCCTGGAACATCGAGACCATGGTCGCCTCAGTGCCGAGACCGTGCTGGAGATCGACGCACACGTAGTCGTAGCCCGCCAGCGCGGCCAGCTCAGCCGTGAGCGAGGTTGGGATCCCCGCCCACAGCCCAAAGGCGGGCTCGCCCGCCTCCCACTTCGCACGCAGCCGTTGGCCTGCCGAGGTCGTCGTCCCCATGGTCGGCAATGGTATGCGAACAGCCCGCGGACTACGGGATCTCCACCACCGGCGCCCGCCCTGGGCGCCACTCGCCCCGCGGCATCGCCTGGGTCGAGAACAGCGTCACGGCGTCGCCGCCAGCGTCCACGGCGATCAACCCGCCGACGCCCTCGCAGGCGGCGACCTCGTCCATCGCGGCGGCTGCCGCGGCATCGAGCGCGACGCCCTGCGCCACGAGTGCACCGAGCAGTCGCCCTGCGCCGGCCCGGATGAAGGCCTCCCCGGCCCCGGTGCACGAGACCGCCACGTGCCGGTCGGCCCAGGTACCGGCGCCGATCAGCGGCGAGTCGCCCACCCGCCCGGGACGCTGTCCCAGCCGGCCACCGGTCGAGGTGGCCGCGGCGAGAAGCCCGCTTCGGTCCAGGCAGACCGCGCCGACCGTGCCGCGGTCGGGCTGCTCCCGGTGGCTCAGCCACCGCTCCAGGCGCCGGCGCTGGCGCTCGGTGACAAACTCGGATGGATCGTGCTGCTCGAGCCCGTGGGTGGCGGCGTGGGCGTCGGCGTGCTCGCCAGCGAGCAGGACCGGCGGCGCGTCGAGCAGGGTGCGCGCGGCCGCGATCGGATGCCGGGTCCGGCGCATCATCGCCATCGCCCCCGCCGCGCGGTCGCCGCCCCGCATGATCGCCGCGCTCATCTCCACTGATCCGTCGGAGCAGAGCACCGAGCCGTACCCGGCGTTGAACAGGCTGAAGCCCTCCATGAACATGACCGCGGCACACGCGGCCTCGACAGCGCCGCCGCCGTGCTCAAGCGCGTCGGCCCCAGAGGTCAGCGCCTGCTCGAGCGCCGAGCGGCAGTCGGCTTCCCGCTCGCGCAGATCGTCGCTGAGGCCCCCGGCGCCGGCGTGCACGACGATCACCGGAGAGTTCACCGGGTGCCTCCGTCGCCGCGGATTGGCTCCACCAGTTCGGTGAACAGCGCATCGAGGGTGGCCTGCGGGTCGTGTGAAAGACCGGTGTGAACCTCCGAGGGCTGGATGATCGTGCTCGCCGGGGCCACCAGCCAGCCGAACCGCTCAGACTGCGGCATCCTGGCGATGGGCCCGCAGTCGGGATCACCCTCGGCGACCCGCACGAGCGCGTCCAGTTGGGCGCGGACCTCGTCGCCCGGGCTGTCGGGCGCGAGCGCGTTCAGGCGGCGGTCGTCAAGATCGATCTTCGCCCCGAGGAACGCGCGCTGGCGGCAGTAGAGCACGACGCCGGCATTGAACCGCTCGCCGCGCTCGACGCGCGGCACCACGCGCAGGATCGCGTAGGAGAACGGGTCAAGGGTGGATTCGGACACGCTCGGCTTCGCTCGCGAACGCCCCGCTGCGCGTCCGCCGGTTCAGGTAGTCGACGTATAGGTCAGGGTCCTCGCCGGCTAGCCAGTCGGCCGGCACCAGGTTTGCGGTTTCCTCGAGCAGCGCCTGATCGACCGCCGGCGCCAGCCGCGCGTGAGCATCGAGGATTGAGGCGGCGCGCCCGAGCAGCACGTGGTCGGCGATCAGGGGGAACGGCCTGTCGAACTGCTCGGCCGGGTCTAGCCCTCCATGGTGCAGGTAGAGCGCCGCCCCGTGGTCGATCAGCCACAGGCGGTCGTGCCAGATCAGCAGGTTGGGATTGCGCGGCGTGCGGTCGACGTTGGTCGTGAGCGCGTCGAGCCACACGATGTCGGCGGCCAGGCGCTCATCGGGCATAAAAGGACCGCCGGGGGTGTAAGGGAGCGAGCCCGGGAGGAAGTCGACCCCCAGGTTCGAGCCGGCGCTCGCCGTGATCAGGTCCTGGATCTCGGGATCGGGCTCAGCGGCACCGAGCACCGGATCAAGTTCCAGTTCGACCAGCTCCGGGACGAGCAGGTCGAGACGCCGCGCCAACTCACCGACGATGACCTCGGCGACCAGCGCCCGCAGCCCCTGGCCGGCGCCGCGGAACTTGAGCACGTACAGCCCATCGTCGTCGGCCTCGACGAGACCCGGGAGCGAACCTCCCTCGCGCAGGGGCGTGACGTAGCGGATCGCCGCGACCGACCGCAGGGCGGTGGACACTGACATCCCGCGGAAGGTACGCGTTAGGCGAGTGCTTCGTATGCGGCGGCCTGGATGTCGCGGTGCACCTGAGGCAGCTCGGCAGTCTCCCAGAGCCGCTGCGTGAGCACGATCACGGTGAGGTCGCGAATGGGATCGACCCGCCACGAGCTCCCGAAGCCGCCGTCCCAGCCGAAGGCGCCGGTGTGGTAGACCGCCTGGCAGAAGCCCCACGACATCGTGGCGAAGAAGTTCGGTCCGAGGCCGCCGCGCGCCTTCTGAGCTTCGGTGAGCTGATCGGTGGTCATGGCGCGGACGGAGTCGGGCGACAGCACGGACTGACCGCGGCGCAGCAGCATCCGCGCGAACGCCAGCAGATCGTCGACGGTCGAGACCAGCCCGCCCGCGCCGTCCCCGAACGCCGGCGGGCGGCTCCATCGCCCGTCCGGCTCGTCCCACACGTCCAAACCATTCACGGTCGACACGTACGCCGTGGCGAGCCGGTTGGTCTCAGGCGTCCAGAACGCGGAGTCGCGCATCCCGAGCGGATCGAAGAGCCGCGTCTGCAGCACCTCGGAAAACGGCTGCCCCGTGGCCCGAGCCGCCAGCACTCCGAGCACCGAAGCGCCCGTGTTGTAGAGCCAGCGCTCCCCGGGCTGAGCGAGCAGCGGCAGCGATCCGAGGCCGGCGATCCAGGTGTCGGGATTGGGTTGCACGGCCGGATTCGGCTCCCCCAGCGTGGCCAGTCCGAGCTCACGCGTCGCCTCGCGCACCGGCCACGGCGTGGGCGATGCGAACATTTCGAACGCCATCCCGAAGCCGAACGTGAACGTGAGCAGGTCGCGGGTGGTGATGGACCGATGGGCGGGGACGGTGTCCTCGACGGAGCCGTCGGGTCTTCTCAGCACGCGGCGGTCAGCCAGCTCGGGAAGGAGCCGCTCGACCGACTCGTCGAGCCCGATAAGCCCCTCCTCGACGAGCGCCATCGTCACCGCGCCGGTGAGCGGCTTGGTGATCGAGGCAATCCGGAACAGCGAGTCGCGCACCACTGGTCGGCCGCCGATGGTGAGGTGGCCTAATGCCTCGACGTGGACGTCCTCGCCGGTCGCGACCAGCGCGACAAGTCCGGGGACGCGGTCGGCCCCGACATGCGGCTCGGCGACCGCACGCAGTCGCTCGCCTAGCTCCACCGCGACCCCCTACAGGTTGATGGCGGCCATCCCGGCCGCGTCGTAGCGATCTCCCGCCACCGGCGGCAGCTCGGCCTCGATCCGCCGCAGATCCTCGTCGCTCAGGTGCACGTCGGCTGCGGCGGCGTTCTGCTCGAGGTAAGTGCGCCGCTTGGTGCCGGGGATCGGAACGACGTCCTCACCCTGGGCCAGGACCCAGGCCAGCGCCAGCTGTGCGGCCGTGATGCCCTTCTCGTCGGCGATCTCCGCGACCTTCGCCGCCAGCTTCTGGTTGGCGTTCAGGTTCTCGCCGGTGAAGCGGGGCCCGTGACGGCGGAAGTCGTTCTCGTCGAGCTCGTCGGGCGAGGTGAAGCGGCCGGACAGGAAGCCGCGACCCAGGGGTGAGTAGGCCACGAAAGCGATGCCCAGCTCGCGGCACGCGTCGAGTACCCCATTTTGCTCCGGATCCCGCGTCCACAGCGAGTACTCGGTCTGCAGCGCGGCGACCGGATGAACCGCATGGGCCCGGCGGATTGTCTCGGGCGCCGCCTCGCTCAGCCCGATATGGCGTACCTTGCCCTGCTCCACGAGCTCCGCCATCGCTCCAACCGTCTCCTCGATCGGGACCTTTGGGTCAACGCGGTGCTGGTAGTAGAGGTCGACGTGATCGGTGCCCAGGCGAGCGAGCGAGCCGTCGATCGAGCCTCTTACGTGCTCGGCGGACCCGTCGACCGGTCCCACAGTCGATATGTCGCCGGGGGTGGCGTTGTCGACGCGCCGGGCGAACTTAGTCGCGATCACATACTGGTCACGTCGGCCCTTGATCGCGCGGGCAACCAGCTC
>JAFAZZ010000021.1 GCA_019239375.1 Solirubrobacterales bacterium
CAGGCGGTGCTCGGGCACCCGCTCACCGTGTACGGCAATGGTTCGCAGACGCGCGGCCTGATCAACATCGTCGACACGGTCGAATGTATCCGGCTCGCCTCGGAGAATCCGGCCGACCGGGGCGAGTTCCGCGTGTTCAACCAGTTCACCGAGCATCTGTCGGTTCGCCAGATCGCCGAGACGATCGCCGAGGAATATCCGGGCGAATGCACGATCGACCAGGTCGAGAACCCGCGGGTCGAGGCCGAGAACCACTACTACAACGCCAAGCACACGGCGCTGGTCGACCTCGGCTTGAAGCCGACGCTGCTGTCGATGGCGCTGATCGACCACCTGTTCGAGGTCGTCGAGCGCCACAAGGAACGGGTCGACCTGGGCGCGATCATGCCGACGGTGAGTTGGCGAGCAACGACCAACGAGCTGCCGCAGACCTCGGCCGGCGCGCTCGCCCAGACGTGAGCGGCTTCCCGCTCGACGGGCGGCGGGTCCTGGTGACCGGCGGCTCGGGGTTCATCGGTCGCCACGCCGTGGCTTCGCTCTCCGCCGCGGGAGCGCAGGTCCGGGTGGTGGATTTGAAGGCGCACCCCGACGCGTCGGTGGACATGGTGGTCGGTGACATCGCGGACTCCGATGTCCTGTCCGAGGCTTTCGCCGGGGGGTTCGACTCGGTCGTGCACCTTGCCGCCGTGACGTCGGTGCTCCGCTCGGTCGAAAATCCGAGCGGCACGTTCGACACGAATGTGCTCGGCACGCACTTGTTGTTGGAGGCCGCGCGGCGCGCCGAGGTCGGCTCTCTGGTCTTCGCCTCGACCAATGCCGTGACCGGGCCGATGGAGGCGCCGGCGATCGTCGAGGCCGCGGCCCTGAAGCCGCTCACCCCATACGGCGCCACCAAAGCGGCCGGCGAGATGCTCATGTCCGCGTACACCGCCTCCTACGGCGTGCGCTGCGTGTGCCTGCGGCTGACCAACGTGTACGGCCCCGGCATGCAGGCCAAGGACAGCATCGTGGCGCGTCTGATGCGCGCGATCCGGCTGGAGCGCGACTTCGAGATCTACGGAGACGGCCGCCAGGTCCGCGACTACGTTCATGTCAGCGACGTGATCGCGGCGGTTCGCCTGGGCCTCGCTCGCGAGGACTGGATGGGGCCGATCGTGATCGGGTCGGGCAAGTCGCTCTCCGTGCTCGAGGTGGTGGACACGGTGCGCGAGGTCACGGGCGCCCCGCTCTCGGTGCGCCACGGAGCGCCCCGACCCGGCGAGATGCCGGCGGTTATCGTCGACCCAAGGCGCGCGTTGTCGGCCGGGTGGTCCCCGCGCTACGGGTTCGCCGACGGGGTCCGCGGCGTCTGGGAAGAGTGGTCCGTGGCCGATTTGGACACGATCGTGACCGGGATGCCGGTGGCGCCGGTGAGCGCACCATGAGCACGGTGTCCGGACAGACTTCGACGCAGGTACGGGCCGGCTTCGATCTCGAGGCCGAGGTCGCGCTGCTCTCGATTGATGAGCGGGGCGCAGCGGCGGCGTTCCTTCGGGTTCACCCGCCGGGCCTGGGTGCGCCGTTGGCGATCGTCATCCCCGCCTACAACGAGGAGCCCACGGTGGCCGGCGTGGTGGCCGAGATTCCCCGGCAGGCGGCGGGCTTGAAGACCGAGGTGATCGTGGTGGTCGACGGCGCCCGGGACGCCACCGCGTCGCGGGCGGCCGGCGCCGGCGCACTGGTGTGCGACGTGCCCGCCAACCGTGGCCAGGGAGCGGCCTTGCGCCTCGGCTACTGGCTGGCCCGCGCCCGCGGCGCCCAGGTCATCGCCACCATCGACGCCGACGGGCAGTACGAACCCGAGGAGATCGCTCGCGTGGTTCAGCCCATCTTGGACGGCCAGGCCGACTTCGTGTCAGGGTCGCGCCGGCGGGGCGCTGAGCTGACCACAGATCGGGTCCGCCACCTCGGCGTGATCGTGTTCGGGGGGCTGATCAGCGTGCTGGTGCGCCACCGGATCACCGACCCCGCCTGCGGGATCCGCGCAATGCGCTCCGAGGTGAGCGCCGCGGTGAAACTCGAGCAGCCGCAGTACCAGGCATCGGAACTGATGATCTCGGCCGCGTTGCACGGCTTCCGCCTCGCCGAGGTGCCGACCACGATGCGCGACCGGGGGGTCCACGCCACCGGGACCAAGAAGGGCGGGAACTTCGGCTACGGGGTCCGGTTCGCGCGGGCGGCGTTGCGTACCTGGATGCGCGACCGGAAGGCAGCCCGAACACGGCTGCGGCCGGAGAAGATCCACACTTCGTAGACCGCGAAGCGGGCCGCGAACAGCACCGCGAAGACGGCCAGATAGGAGGCGGTCACCAGCAGGACGCGGATGCCGTGGTGCGCGGGGATGCTTTGCACGTGGCGCTGGGTCCACGCGGTCGTCTCGGCGGTGATGAACAGAGTCAGGGCGGAGACGATCACGTAGGCGACGATCTCGCGGCCGAAGGCGATGCGCCCCTGCACCCTCCAAGCCCAGCGCCGGTTGAGGATCCAGTTGGGAATCGCGCCGGCAATGAACGCCACGACCGAGCATGCGGTGGTGCCGACGCCCATAACGTAGAGGATCGCGAAGACGATCGCGCTGGTCGCCGCGGCGACGATCGAGCCAAGCGTGTAGCGGGTGACGCGCGCGCTGAGCGGCGATTGGAGGATGCGAGCTCCGAGGGGGGACCTCGCCAGTCGTACGCCTAGCCGAGAATTGCGCAGCGCGTGGTAGCGGTTTGTGAGCACCGAACAGCGATCGTAGCGTCTCGTGCGTCAGGTCGGTGTCATCGGCCCCCAGATGGGGGGTGGCGCCGAGGGTAGCGATACGGTGCCCGCGGCAATGCGAATTCAAACGGCGAACGATCCGGTCGTGCTCGACGACGACCTGGTCGTCGCCGGCGAGAACGCCGACGTTCTGGCTAAGTTGCCGGAGGAGTTCTTCGACCTCATCTACATGGATCCTCCGTTCAACACGGGTCGGGTTCAGGCGCGACATTCGCTGTCGGTGGCGTCTTGCGAGGATGGGGACCGGGTCGGGTTCGGAGGCCGGCGTTATCGCTCGGAGCTGTTGCGGACGTTGTCGTTCGACGACGCGTTCGGCGATTACCTCGCGTTTCTCGAGGTTCGCCTGGCCCGGGCGCGCGAGCTGCTCGCCCCGCACGGCACGCTCTACTTCCACATCGACTATCGGGAGGCTCACTACTGCAAGCTGCTCCTCGACGAGTTGTTCGGCCGCGAGGCCTTTTTGAACGAGCTCATCTGGAGCTACGACTATGGGGCCAAGCCGCGCCGGCGCTGGCCGGCCAAGCACGACACGATCCTTGTGTACGTGCGGACGCCCGGAGGTCACTGGTTCGATGC
>JAFAZZ010000046.1 GCA_019239375.1 Solirubrobacterales bacterium
GCCGCGAGTGCGGGCGAATGGCATCAACGGCCCCCCCTCCCTTTAGGCGCCATGGCCACGAGTCCGGCGCCCGCGACCACATACGGCTCCGCGGCTTGAGACAGCGGCGCGGCGCATCGTCCGGCCGGCTGTGCCGGCGCCGGGCGCGCGGCGCGGCACGGCGTGCCGGGGAGGGCGCGGACGGCCCCCCAGACCCTTAGGCGTCGTGGTAGAGCGCGAACTCCCACGGATGCGGCCGCATCCGGATGGCGTCGACCTCCTCCTCGCGCTTGTAGCGCACGTACGCCTCGATCAGCCCCGGCGTGAACACGTCACCCTCGAGCAGGAAGGCGTTATCAGCCTCGAGCGCATCGAGCGATGCCTCCAACGAGGAGGGCACGGTGGCGATCTGCTCCAGCGTCTCGGCGGGCAGCTCGTAGATGTCGGCATCCAGCGGCTCGCCGGGGTCGAGCCCGCGCTTGATCCCGTCCAGCCCGGCCATCATCAACGCGGAGAAGGCCAGGTACGGGTTCGCCGTGGGATCGGGCGAGCGGAACTCGACGCGCTTGGTCTTGGGCGCCTCGTGATACATCGGCACCCGCACGCAGGCTGACCGGTTACGCGCCGAGTAGACCAGGTTGACCGGCGCCTCATAGCCGGGCACGAGCCGGCGATAGGAGTTCGTGGTCGGGGCGCAAAAGGCCAAAAGCGCCGAGGCATGGGTCAACAGCCCGCCGATGTAGTGCCTGGCCAGATCGCTCAGATGCGCGTAGCCCGCCTGCCCGTACATGAGCGGGTCGCCGTCCTTCCACAGCGACTGGTGAACATGCATCCCCGACCCGTTCTCCTGAAAGATCGGCTTGGGCATGAACGTTGCGGTCCGGCCGGCCGCGCGAGCCGCGTTCTTGACCACGTACTTATAGATCATCATCTGGTCGGCCATCCGCAAAAGCGGCTGGAAGCGCATATCGATCTCGCCCTGCCCGCCCGAGGACACCTCATGATGGTGAAACTCACAACGCACCCCGAGCGACTCCATGGTGGCGACCATCTCCGAACGCAGGTTGGCCAGCGAGTCGGCCGGGGGCACCGGGAAATACCCCTCCTTCTGGCGCAGCTTGTAGGCCAGATTGGGCACCTCCGGGGCCGGCCGCCCGGTGTTCCAGAAGCCCTCGCTGGAATCGACCTCATAGAAGGCACGATGCTCCACCTGCTCATAGGCGATGTGGTCGAACACGAAGAACTCGGCCTCGGGTCCGAAGTAGGCCACATCCGCGATCCCGCTGGCCACCAGATGCTGCTCGGCCTTATGCGCCACGAACCTAGGGTCCCGGGCGTAGGGCTCCCCCAGCACCGGATCGGCCACCGAACAGATCAACGACAGCGTCCCCCGCGTGTAATACGGATCGATGAACGCCGTCGAGGAATCCGGCAACAGCAGCATGTCGGACTCATGAATCTCCCGAAACCCCCGGATCGAGGACCCGTCGAACCCCAAACCAGACTCAAAATCACCCGCATCCAACGCCCCAACAGGCAACGTCATGTGCTGCCAAGTGCCCGGCAGATCAACAAACTTGAGATCGACCATCTCAACCCCACGCTCGGCCGCGAACTCCAACACCTCCTCCGGGCTCCTCGCGCCGGCGGCCATCGCCGTCTGTTCGCTCGCTGTGGTGGCCACGATTTCCTCCTTAAAGTCTGAGACAGGCGTGAGCCTATCCGGGTTGCCATAGTCGTTGTTCGGCCGCGAGGATCTGCGCGGCCTTCAGGCCGAGGCTCAGGCGCTCGCGGCTTTCGGACTCATACGGCGACAGACCCGAGACCTCCTGAACCCGCGAGAGCCGGTAGCCGACCGTGTGCCGGTGCAGCTGCATCGCCTCGGCGGTCTCGGTGGTCGACCCGTGGCGGGCCAGGAACGCCTCCAGCGTGCCGAGCAGCTCGGTGTCGTGCTCTGCGTCGTAGCCGAGCAGCGGCGAGATGGTGCTCGCCCGCAGCAGCTCGAGCTCCTGCCGATCCCTGAGCAGGACTCCGATCAGCAGGCGATAGGTCTCCTCCTGGCCGCCCACGTGGGCGTCAGGAGCGCGACTCAGCTCGGCCAGGAGCATTGCCTCGCGCACGGCCTCGTGCAGGGCAGCGGCCTGCCGCCGGGGAGCCGAGACGCCCACTTCGAGGCCCGCCGTCCGCAAACGGTCGGCCAGGGCGAACGCCTCGCGTTCGGCAGTCGGGGGTGCTAGGCCGACCACGCGTCGCGGCGCGACCGCGGCCACGAGCGGGACAACCGCCTCGAGCGCCTCGGCCTGCCCGTGGACGCAGATGGCGACGGCGCCGCGGGCCAGATCGACCCCGAGCCGGCGCCCGTCCTCCACCAGCGCGCCGACGTCCCGAGGCGGACCGGCCACGAGTGTCTCCAGCAACGCGTGCGCAGAGCCGTTCTCGGTGTGGCGCATCAGCCGCGTCACGGCGGCCGCGGCCGCAGCGGCCTCGAGCCACGCCGGATCGTCCGCCGTGGGCGCATCGGCCTTTACCCACGCCGGGTCGTCCGCTGCGGCCGAGGTGCAGCGATCGCTGAGCGCGGCCACGGCGCCCACCACGTCGTTTCCGATTCGGATGGGCAGCGCGTGCGTCACCCCCGCCGGTGCCTGGTTCACGAGCCCGCCCGCGGCGTAGGCGACCAGCTCGTCGAGCAACGCCGCCTCGACCGCCTCCGCCGGCCACACGACCGGCGCCCCCAACGACGGAAGGATGATCGTCACTGGATGCCCGAGTGCCTCCGACGCCGCGCGCGCCACCCGCTCGATGCCGTCGCCCGCCACCGCGCTCGAGACGATCGCCAGAGGAGTGGACTGGGGGGCACCCGATGGCACCTCCCAGCCCTCCGGGGGTTTCCTCTTAGCCGACCCGGCCCGCGACATTCATGCGGTCGTCGGCGCCGGCGCCTGGCCCGCTCCGGCGGGGATACCGGGGATTCCGGCGGGGTACCCGAGCGAGGGCACGTCGGACGGGTACACCTCGTGGCCGTGCTCGGCCACGTCGCCGATCTCCATGTTCTTCTCGGCCATTCTGAGCGGCACGAACACGCCGACCAGTTTGAGCAACAGGAACGTTATGCCTGCGGTCCAGCAGATCACCCACAGCGCGGCCAGGAACTGCCACTTGAGCAGCGAGGCGTTGCCGTGGATCAGGCCGGCCACGGAACCGCCGGCGCTCAGGCCCTTCGGGCCGGTCTTGTAGAAGAGGGCCATCTGCGGGTCGGCGAAGATGCCGACCAGCAGGCCACCGGCCAGTCCCGCGAACCCGTGGGTGTAGATCACCCCGAGCGTGTCGTCCACGAGGCGGAACGGGCGCAGCCGGCTCAGGTAGTTGAGCGCGAAGTAGACGATCGTCGAGGCGATCATCCCCATCGCGATCGCCCCCCAGCCGTTCACGTAACCGGCGGCCGGTGTGATGGCGACCAGGCCGGTGATGCATCCGTTGACACCGCCGAGCAGCGACGGCTTGCGGCCGGTCAGGTAGTCCCACCCGACCCAGATCAGGAAGGCCACCGCGGTGCACAGGTTGGTGTTGAGCACGGCCGCGGCGGCCGACATGTTGGCCGCGTAGGGGTCGCCGCCGTTGAAGCCGTTCCAGCCCAGCCAGAGCAGGCCGGCCCCGACCGCCACCATCGCCACGTTGTTCGGCGCGTCGATCTCGCGGTCCCGCTGCAGCCTCGGTCCGATCACCGCCGCCGCCATGAAGCCGGCCACACCGGCCGACAGGTGGATGACGTAGCCACCCGAGTAGTCAACGGCGCCGTGGTGAGCGAAGAACCCGCCGCCCCACAGCAGGAACGCATCGACGCAGTAGACGCAGGTGATCCACAGCAGCGTGAACGGAATCCACGCCTTGAAGTTCACCCGCCCCAGCACCGAGCCCAAGGCGAGGATCGGCGTGATCGCGGCGAATACGAACTGGAAGTACACGAGCGCCGAGTTCGGGAACGCCATCGTGCCGATCAGAGGAATCTGTGCCTGGTGCTACAACTCGGTGTGCGACAGCACCGGCCCCGGCTTGCCGATGAAATTCCCGAAAAAGCCCGTGGCACTGTGCGAAAGGCCGTGGAACGGTGAGCCGAAGCCCATCTTGAACCCCCACAGCACCCACACGACGAGCACGGTCGAGAACGTGGCGAAGGTCAGCATCATGCTGTTAATCGACCAGCGCTTCTGCATCACACCGCCGTACAGCACGGCCAAGCCGGGCACGCTCATCAAGCCGACCAGCGTCGCGGCGGTGATCTGCCACGACGTGTCGCCTGCATTGAGCCAACTGGGTGCTTCAACTGGCATTGAGTCTTTTCTCCTCGTGTGTTGGTTGCTGTCCTCGACTCCCGAGATTCCGTAAGCGAGCCGGGTCGGGCCGGTGTGCGTCGGGAGTCATCCTGCGGCGCGGTGCGCGCGACCACAGCGATCGAATCGCGTCAGTACGCACGCACGGATCCGGAAGGGCGTGACTGGTGACATCGCACGCGATGGACGTCCGCATCACTTCGTTGGTCCCCATCAGCCGTCCTCAGCAATGAGCGAACGAGCAGCGCGGGTCGTCGTTCTCACGGGTTCGGTGTGTGTGTGGTGTCCGAACCAGCGTTGGCGGCGGGTGGCGGCGAAGGTTTTTTTCTCGGCGGCGAGTTCTTGTGTGGGGGGGAGGATCCGGCCGGTGGGGGTGGGTCCGCCGAGGAAGTTGACTTCGACTTTGCCGACTAGTCCGCCGCCGAATTCGATGT
>JAFAZZ010000079.1 GCA_019239375.1 Solirubrobacterales bacterium
ATAAACGCGAGCTCGTTGAGCGCGTAGGCGGCAAGAAGCCGCCGGTAGGCGGGAATCCTGAGAACCGGCTTCACGGGTTAGCCCTCCGCGGCGATGCTAGTACCGCCGCGTTCTCGATGCCCGGGGATACCCGTGGCGTTGCGCGCATCAGTCATTTATCGGTGGGACCGCGGTCGGACATTAGATCTCGTGCGGGACCCGGTCTATGCGGCTGTCATCCTGTTGACACGGATGACGATCCGAGCCCGAGTCTGGTACCGATCAAACACACACGCGCACGGCGAGTTTCCGCCCGAGCGCCTGGCCAAGGTACGCGAGCACAGCGTCTCGGTGTGCCTGCCCGCGCGCAACGAGGCCCGCACCATCGGCCTCATCCTCGAGCAGCTGCTGCCGCTGCGCGAGCGTGGCGTCGTCGACCAGGTCGTGGTGGTCGATCATTCGAGCGACGGCACCGCCGAGATCGCCCGAGCGCTCGGCGCCGAGGTCTACGATCAGGACCGGCTGATGCCCGAACTCGGTCCGGTACTCGGCAAAGGCGACGCGATGTGGCGCGCCCTCCCGGTCCTCACCGGTGAGGTGATCTGCTTTCTGGACGCCGACTCCGAACGCTTTGGGGCGCATTTCGCCTGCGGGGTGCTCGGGCCCGTTCTGTGCCGACCGGAGATCGCGTTCGTGAAGGGCTTCTATCGCCGGCCGTTTCGCGTAGGCCAGACCACCGTCCCCGACGGCGGCGGCCGCGTGACCGAGCTGACCGCTCGCCCCCTGCTCAACTTGTTCTTTCCCGACCTCGTGGCGGTCCAGCAGCCGCTGGCCGGCGAGATTGCGGCTCGCCGAGAGCTGCTCGAGCGGCTCCCGTTCACGACTGGGTATGGCGTCGACATCGGCCTGCTCATCGACGCGTATTCCGTCGCCGGGCTCGAGGCGATCGCCCAGGTAGACCTCGACGTGCGCCAGAACGCCCACCAGCCTCTGCGAGACCTCGGGCCGATGGCCTACGCCGTGCTCCAGACGGTTGCGGCGCGGCTCGAGCGCGAGGGGCGGCTGCGCGGCCCGCTGCCGGGCACCTTCACCGCCACCGGGGCGGATGCGCCCCACATCGCGGTGGCGGAGCCGGTCGAACGCCCCCCGCTGGGCAGCTTGCGGGCCGCGGCGTGATCCATGGATCCGTGCCTGTCGGCTTGCCGTGGGATCCGCGCCTGTCGGCCTGCAGCGGAGCATGTCCCATACCTCGACCTGGCGCACCGGCGAATGATTCTTGCTGAACGGCCGATACATGGGTTGTGCGAACCTCGATCCCCATAGCAGCGCTACTCGCGATCCTGACGCTGGCCGGGTGCGGCGCGGCCGGCAAGCCCGGCAGCAGTCAGCCCAATGCCGCCAAAACGGCCGACACCCCCGGTCTGCGGGCGCATCCCCAGGCCGTCAACCCGACGGCGGGCGCGATGCCGTCCTACGAGGCCTCCTCAGCGGACCCGCTCGGCGATCCGCACGCGCACGCGCCGTCGCTGGCCACCGTCAAGCAGCAGCTCGCAGAAGAGCAGCGCATCGTCCAGGAGCTGAACTCGCTGAGCGCCGGGCAAGGCTTCGTCTTTCCGATCGCCCCGATGTCAGTGGTCGAGCCCCCCGGCACGTGGTCGCCAGATCAAGGGGTCGACATCTCCACGGTCCACGCCGCCTGCGGCGCAACAGCTGCGTTAGTCGCGGTAACCAACGGCGTGATCGTGCAGGAGGGCATCTCTGGGTTCGGCC
Source organism: Solirubrobacterales bacterium (assembly GCA_019239375.1). Classification (GTDB taxonomy): domain Bacteria; phylum Actinomycetota; class Thermoleophilia; order Solirubrobacterales; family Solirubrobacteraceae; genus Palsa-465. Next base: position 1,750 of record JAFAZZ010000079.1, read on the forward strand.
CGTACGCGCCGGTCCTGCGGGTGGTGGGCGGACCGTTGAACGGGCGCTACATCTACTATGGCCACGCCGCGCCGGCCCTGGTGCCCGTGGGCGCCGCGGTCCGCGCCGGCCAGCCCATCGCTGAGGTCGGCTGTGGCATCGTGGGCATGTCGACCGGGCCGCACCTCGAGATCGGGATCAGCGCCGTCAACGGGCCGACCTGCTGCCCCGGAAACGGAGTCACTTCGCCGGCGATGGAGGGTCTGCTCGAGCGCTTGTACGCCGCGGCGAGGCAAAGCTAGCCGGTCGGGCGGCTAAGGCCGGAACGCATTCCGGGCGGCCCGGGCACCGCTTATGGTCCGCTCGAAGTAGCCGTAGGTCCCGCGGTCGCGGAGCTCCTCAGCCGCCTCGCACAGTGCGCCGAGCGCGGCGAAGGCGAACGCTCCGCCCACCGACACGCGTGCGACGCCGAGTCCCGCCAGCTCGGCCGTGCTCGGCATGCCCGGGCGGACGAGGACGCTCACCGGGCGGTCGACCGACTCGACCACTCGGCGGATGTCGTGCGCGGCGCTCAGGCCTGGCGCGAACAGCACGTCGGCGCCCGCGTCCTGGTAGCTCTGCAGGCGGGCGATCGTGTCGCCCAGGTCCTCACGACCATGCAAATAGTTCTCGGCGCGGGCCGTCAGCACCAGCCGGACCGGACCCGAGTGCCCGATCTCCGCGGCGGCGACCACGCGCTCGCGGGCGAGCCCGCGCTCATAGACGGGATCCTCTGCCCGCCCCGAGTAGTCCTCCACCGAGCATCCCGCGAGTCCGGTCTTCCGGGCCAGGCGAATCGTCTCGGCCACGCCGTCGGGGTCGTCGGCGAAGGCCTTCTCGAGGTCGGCTGAGACGGGCAGCTCGGTGGCGGCGGCCATAGCGGAGGCGTGAGCCAGCGCTTCCTCGCGCGTGACCGATCCGTCAAGCCGGCCCAGCGTCGCCGCGTGCCCGCTGCTCGTGGTGGCGAGGGCTCGGAAGCCGAGTGAGGCCAGGATGGCAGCCGATCCGAGGTCCCACGCGTTGGGCATGAGGAGCGGCTCGCCACGGCGGTGCAGCCGCAGGAACCGCTCCGCCTTGTCGGCCTGGGTGATGGTCGTGCTCATCGGCTCAGCCTAACGGGGTGCGGGCGTGGGTATATGTCAACGACATGAGCTCCTCCACGTTTGCATTGGGCCGAGAAGCCACCGATGACGGCTCATTCCGCCGGCAGGAGAGCCAGTTCCGTCGCTGGGTCGCCGAGGACTCCGAGTTTCTGCCCGCGGCCGGGCGCTATCACCTGTACGTCGCCCAGGCGTGCCCATGGGCGCACCGCACGATCATCGGCCGCCGGCTGATGGGCCTCGAGGACGCGATCGGGCTGTCGTTCGTGGACCCGATTCGCGACGAGCGGGGCTGGGCGTTCACCGGCGGCGGGTACGTCGACTCGGTCAACGGCTTCTCGTTCTTGAGCGAGGCCTATCTGGCCACCGATCCGGGCTACGACGCCCGCGTGTCGGTCCCGGTGCTGTGGGACAAGGAGTCCGGGGTGATCGTCTGCAACGAATCCGCGGACATCCTGCGGATGCTCGCGACCGTCTTCGCGCCGTTCGCCGCGCATGGGATCGAGCTTTACCCGGAACGGCTGCGCGGCGAGATCGACGCGCTCAACGACCGGATCTACGACAACGTCAACAACGCGGTCTACAAGGCCGGGTTTTCCCGGCGCCAGTATGTCTACGAGCGCGAGGTGTTGGGGTTGTTCGAGATGCTCGACGAGCTCGATGCGCGGCTCGCCGATCGCCGGTTCCTGTTCGGGGCAGACCCGGTCGAGACGGACTGGCGCCTGTTCACCACACTGCTGCGCTTCGACGCCGTCTACCAGATCCACTTCAAGTGCTCGCTGCGCAAGCTGATCGAGTACGAGCACCTGTGGCCATACGCGCGCGATCTCTATCAGTGGCCCGGCGTGGCCGAGACCGTGGACTTCGACGAGATCCGGCGCCACTACTACCTGACCCATCCGATGATCAACCCCGCTGGGCTGGTCGCGATGGCGCCGGCCGCGAGCTTCGACGAGCCGCACGGGCGCGAGTGGCTCGGCTAGCTGCGGCTCCTGAGCAGGCTGGTCGATCGGCTTAGCTGCGGTTCCCGAGTACGTTGATCGATCGGCGAGCTGCGGTTCCCGAGGAGGTTGATCGATCGGCCGTCGAGCTACCGCTCCGGCAAGGGACAGTCGGCGGGTGACGCAATCAACCGCCA
>JAFAZZ010000414.1 GCA_019239375.1 Solirubrobacterales bacterium
GATCTTCCTGCACATGGGGCGGGTGTTCTTCTACGGCGCCTACAAGTATCCACGCGAGCTGACCTGGGTGATCGGCGTGGTGATCTTGATCCTTACGCTGGCCATGGGCTTCACTGGCTACCTGCTGCCGTTCGACCAGCGCGCCTACTGGGCCAGCATCGTCGGCATCAACATCAACGCCGGCGGGCCATTCATCGGACCGTTCCTGTCCAACTTCCTGCTCGGCGGCGCCGACTTCGGCGCTACCACCCTGTCGCGCTTCTACGCGATCCACATGCTGGTCATCCCCGGGGCGATGGCGGCCCTGATCGGCGCCCATCTGTATCTCGTCACCAAGCTCGGGATCAGCGCCCCGCCGTGGCTCAAGCCCGACGCCCACGACACCGACCACGCGTTGGCCGAGGCCGAGGTGTGAGCCGCGTGAGCGCCCCCGACCTCGCGCCTGCCCGACGCGCCGGCGCGCTCGCTCCCGTGCCCGTCCGGCGCGCCGGCGCGCTCGCTCCCACGCCCGCCCGCCGCGCCCGCGCGCTCGCTCTCGCGTGCGGCGCCCCCGCCCCACTGGAGCGGCGCGGATGAACCAGGCCCAGAAGGAGGCTTACCTCCGCGAATACTCGATCCTGAAGAACGAGGGCAAGCCGTTCTTCCCCTACGCGGTGGCCAAAGACGGTGCCATGGCCTGCATCGTGATGGTGGTGATCATCTTTCTCTCGCTGCTGTTCGGGGCCGAGCTCGGCCCGAAGGCCGATCCGACCACCACCACCTACGTACCCCGGCCCGACTGGTACTTCTTCTTCCTCTTCGAGGTCCTGCGCGTGATGCGCAATGTGCCGAAGTTCACGCCGATGGCGACAATCGGCGTGCCGACGATCTGCATGATCTTGCTGTTCCTGCTGCCGTTCTACGACCGCAGCCCGGAGCGGCGGATCGAGCGCCGCCCGATTGCCCTGGCCGCCGGCATCACGACGATCGCCGCGATGGCGTACCTGACCTACAGCGGCGCGCACACCGGCTCCCCCAACTCGGTCGAGCTCAAGCCGCCGGCGAACCTGAGCGCGTCGCAACTACAGACCTGGCACGCCGGAGCGAACGTGGTGGGCGAGTCCGGCTGCCTGGCCTGCCACGTGATCGGCGAGAACGGCAACAACGGGCCGGGTCCGGTCCTGACCCATATCGCGAACACGGTTCCGGCCGCGCAGATCGCCTCGACGCTGCGCAATCCAACGCCGCCGATGCCGTCCTTCAAGGACCTGCCGGCCGACAAGTTCAACGACCTGGTCTACTTCCTCTCGACCCTGCAGTAACCGCTCCGGGGACCATGGCGAAGGCAGACTTCGCGCCGGCCGGCGCACCGGAGGCGCTCGAGGAGGCCACTTCCGGAACGCTTGACGATCCGCAGATCCGGGCGATGTTCGACCGGATCGCCGGTTTGTACGACCGTATGAACACGGTCATGACCGCCGGCCTGCATCACCAGTGGCGCCGGCGCGCGGCGGACCTCGCCGAGCTCTCCCCGGGCGGCCGGGCGCTCGACGTGGCCACGGGCACGGGTGATCTGGCCCTCGAGCTTGCCGCGCGCGTCGCCCCGGGCGGCGAGGTGATCGGGGTCGACTTCTCGCAGCGAATGCTCGACGTGGCCCGTGCCAAGGCGATTGCACAGCCCGGTCTCAGGGTGCGCTTCGAGACCGGCAACGCGCTCGCGCTGGCCTACCCCGACGGTGAGTTCGACGCCGCTACCGTGGGCTTCGGCGCGCGCAACTTCAGCGATCTGAGCCGTGGCCTCGCCGAGATGGCGCGAGTGGTGCGCCCCGGGGGCCGCGTCGTGGTGCTCGAAATCACTACTCCGCGCCGGCCGCCCCTGTCCACCTTCTTCTCGTTGTGGTTCGACCGGATTGTCCCGGCCCTCGGCCGGGTGGCCGATTCACAGGCCTACTCCTATCTCCCCAGCTCGGTCAGGCGCTTCCCGGGACCCGACGAGCTCGCCGCGGTGATGGGTGAATGTCGCCTGCGCCAGATCCGCTACGTGCTCACCGCCGGCGGGATCATCGCGCTCCACGTGGGGGTAGTCTGAGCGCGATGAGTCCGGGGGCGCAGGCGGTCGTCGACGCCGGTGGCGCGGAGCTCACGCGGATCATGGACCGCGTCGAGCGACGTATGGCCGAGCTGGCCACGAGCCACGGCCCAGTGCTGGCGCGCCACGCCGGCGAGACGATCTCGGCCGGCGGCAAGCGGCTGCGCCCACTGCTCGTCTGCCTGGCCGCCGGCGCTCCCCCGCCCGAGACCGACGGGCTTGTCCGCGCCGCGGTCGCCGTCGAGTTGGTGCACGGCGCGACACTGGTCCACGACGACGTGCTCGATGGCTCCGCGCTGCGCCGCGGACGTCCCACGGTGGTCTCCACGGCAGGCCGGGGCGCCGCCACCGCCACCGGTGATCTGCTCTTCTCGCGCGCCTTCGCCGAGCTGGCCGGCGGGGACTCGCCTGACGCTGTCCGGACGCTAGCCCGCGCCAGCCGCGAGTTGGCCCTGGGTGAGCTCACCCAGCGCGAGGACGCGTGGCGGACCGACGTATCCGTGGCGCGCTACCTGACCCGCTGCCGCCTGAAGACCGCGGTCCTGTTCCGCGCCGCCTGCGAGCTGGGCGCGCTCGAGGCGGGCGGCGAGCCCGACCTCCTCGGCGCCTTCGGTGAGCGGATCGGCCTGGCCTTCCAGATCCTCGATGACGTCCTCGACGTGTCCGGTCCGCCCGAGCGCACCGGCAAGCCGCGCGGCGCCGATCTGCTCGACGGCACGGTCACGCTGCCGCTGATCCTGGCGTGCGCCGAGGACCCCGAGCTGGCCACGCTCGACCTGCGCACGGTGCGCAGTGCCGAGGATGCGGCGGCCACCTGCGACCGGATCGCCGCCACCGGTGTCCTGGACGTCGCTCGCGCTCGCGCCCGGACGCTTGTGGCGGACGCCAAGCACGGGCTGCCCGCCATGCCCGAGCGCCAGCGCGCTGCACTCGGGTTGGCCGCCGACGTGATGGTCGAGCGCTTCGCCTGATCTGGGCCGCCTGCGGCGGCATCCGTGGGACCGGGTGCCCCGTCCGGACACTCCCGGTGTCCCCGAAGCTGCCTAGAAGTCCTCGGGCAGGATGTGGTCGGCGGATAGGGCGCTGACAAAGCGGTCGATTTGATCGGCCATGTTCGCTTGGGTCAGCCGCTGGAGGTCCCGGAGCATGTCGGCCAGACCCTCGTCGAGCCGGTCCTCCAGCTCGCGCACTTGGTCGCCGGTGTAGACGCCCTCGGCGTACCAGTCGCAGTTTGGGCAGTTGAGCGCCAGGTTCCAGCAGTCATCCGGCGCCTCGGACCACCCGACCGGCTGCACGAGGTCCGAGTTGCACTCGGGGCAGATGTGCAGGCCGCGAGCCGAATGGCTGCGCTCGCCGAAGCGCACCACCTCGATGCTGCGGCCGCTGGGCAGAACGATTCGGCGGACTGACGGTTGTTCTTGCTCGGGATTCATGGCGTCCTCGAGCCATTAATCGGCCCGCGCGGCGGGCAACTTGAGGAGGTTTTTTAGGAATACTCGAAGGGTCCGTGGTGTCTCTCCTTAGGACCGCTAACCTTCGAAACCCCATCCGGAGGCACCCATGTTCATCAAGAGTCCGACCACCGACCTGATCATCGTCCTGGTCATCGTGCTGCTGATCTTTGGGCCCAAGCGGCTGCCTGGCCTCGGGCGCCACCTCGGCCAGGGGATGCGCGAGTTCAAGGAATCGATCACCGGGCAGTCGAAGGACGACGAGGAGAGCTCCCGGCCCGAGCTCACGGCGACCAGCATGTCGGCAACAGATGCGCCGCAGGCGGGCTCGGCTCCTCAGCGGGAGTCCGCTGAGGTCGGGTCACAGCCCCGCGCATAGCGCGGTTATCCGGGTTCTCGTGCCGTGGCGAAGGTCCTCCGGCCCATCGGCCACGATGATCGACTGAGCATCGTCGATCATCTCGACGAGCTGCGCTCGCGTCTGATCATCTGCCTGGTGGCGCTAGGGCTGGCCTTCGCCGTCTGCTTCTGGCAGAACCACGCGCTGCTGAACGTGCTCAACCGTGCGCTCCCGCACAACTCGAGCGTGACCACCCAGCAGGGGTTGGGGCGTGCCGCTTCGCAAGCCGCCCAGCTGCGACAGCTGTTCGTCGGCGAAGCGGCGGCCAACCGGGCGCTGGCCGTCTCACCCGGCGTGTCAGCGCAGGCAAAGCAGGCGTACCTGAGCGCCGCCGCCGCGTTCGAGCGCATCGCGAAGAACCTTCCCGAGGCGGCGCCGACCCAGGAGAAGCCGATCACGATCGGCGTCGGGGAGCCGTTCACGACCACGCTGACTGTCGCGGCGTACTTCGCGCTGCTGTTTGCGCTGCCCGTGCTGATCTATGAGGCGTACGGGTTCGTGATCCCCGCCCTGGAACGAAACGAGCGTCGAGTGGCGATACCGGTGATGCTGGCGGCGCCGGCCCTGTTCCTCGCCGGCGCGGTGTTCGCCTACTGGATCGTGCTGCCGCCGGCGGTGCACTTCCTCCAGGGCTACAACCACGAGCAGTTCGACGTACTCGTCCAGGCGAAGGCCTACTACTCATTCGAGATCATCACGATGCTCGCGATCGGCCTGGCCTTCCAGCTGCCCCTTGGATTATTGGCATTGCATCGCATCGGCGTGATCAATGGCAGCACCCTAACCAGACACTGGCGCTACGCTGTGGTAGTCATCGCTGTCATCGCGGCGGCGATGCCGGGGGCCGATCCAGTCACCACGGGACTCGAGACGCTGCCGCTCGTCATCCTCTTCCTCGCCAGTATCGTCATGCTCAAGATCGCCGACCGCCGCGCCGCGGCACGCGCCGCGCGCGAGGCACAGGCCTCGTTCAGCGACGGCCTTGATCCCAGCACCTAGCCGATGCTCTTCGACCTGCGCAGCCGCGGCCGGCGGCGGACCGTGCAAGCGGTGTACCTCGGTCTGGCCATCATCCTAGGTGGCGGTCTCGTGCTGTTCGGCGTCGGCGCCGGCAACGGCCTCGGCGGCCTCTTGAACGCCTTCAACGGGCATGGCTCGACCGCTGGCCAGTCGCAGGCGGTCAGTCAGCAGGAAAAGGCCGCCATCAAGGCCACCCAGACCAACCCGAACGATGCCACCGCCTGGGCTAACCTCGTGCAGGCCCGCTGGAGCACGGCTAGGTCAACCAGCGCAGACGTCAACGCCAACACAGGCCAGTTCACCGACGCCGGCAAGCAGGAGCTCACCGCTCTCGGCCAGGCCTATCAGCGCTACAGAGGGCTCGTCAAACAGCCCGATCCCAACATCGCGGTCCTCGCCGCCCGGGCCTACCAGTACCTCGGCAACTACGGCGCTTCGACCACCGCGTGGGAGGACATCTCCCAGGCCAGTCCGAACCAGGCAACCGCGTTCGAATGCCTCGCGGTCAACGCCTACGCCGCCGGCCAAACCCGCAAGGGGGATCTCGCGTCCTCCAAGGCCGTCAGCCTCGTCCCCAAGCTCCAGCGCACCCTGCTCCAGAGCAAGCTCCAGCAAGCCAAGACCAACCCCCAGGCCGCCCAGTCTTGCTGATCCCGCGACCCGGGAGCGCCGGGTAACATCGCCGCCAAGGGCCGTTAGCTCAACTGGTAGAGCAGGGGACTCTTAATCCCAAGGTTGGAGGTTCGAGTCCTCCACGGCCCACTCGCTAAGCCCCGCACAGCGGGGTTTTCTCGTTCTCGGGGACGGTGGCGATTCGGGAATATGTCCCCAATATGTCCCGAGATCGGCGTAGGATCTGCCCGTGCTGAATCCTCCGAGCGGTCATGTGTTCAGAGTCGAGCGGGCGCGAGGTCCTGCGTGGTACATGAAGTACCGTCTGCCCGATGGCCGCCAGGTCCAGAAGAAGCTCGGGCCGGCTTGGACGGAGCGCGGACGGCCGCCGACGGGCTACTTCACCAAGCGCCTGGCCGAGGACGCGTTGCGCCGCACGCTCGACGAAGCGCGCCGGGGGACGCTGCCGGGAATGGTGCGGACCGGTGCGACGTTCGCCGACGCCGCCGCGGAGTACCTGCGCTACATCGAGCAGGATCGGGGGCGAAAGCCGTCGACGCTGCGGGGCTACCGGTCGGCGATCGAGGCGCATCTGCTGCCGGCGTTCGGGGCGCTGCCGGTCGGGGACGTCACGACGGCCGCGATCGAGCAGTGGCTGGCCGGATTCGCCGGCTCCGTGCGCTCGCGGAACAAGCTCCTGATCCAGCTGCACGGTATCCTGGGCCGGGCGCGCCGGGTCTACGGGCTGCCGGGGAACGCCGCCGCCGAGGTCGAGAAGTTCTCGCAGCGCTCGAGTGGAGAGATCGAGGTGTTCTCGCCCGAGGAAGTGTGGGCGCTGGTCCGCGCGGCTGGCTCCGACCAGGACGGCGCCGTATTCCTGACCGCGGCGTTCACTGGGTTGCGCATGGGGGAGCTGCTGGCATTGCGCTGGCGCGACGTCGACTTCGCCGGATCGACGATCCGGGTCCGGGCCAGTTACTACCTCGGTCAGCTCACGACGCCGAAGTCTGGCAAGGTCCGCGCCGTGCCGTTGGCCCCAGACGTCGCCACCGCGCTCGCCCAGCTCGGCCGTCGCGAGCATTGGCTTGAGGACGACGACCTGGTGTTCGTCGGCGAGCTCGGCGTTTATCTCGATGGGTCGGCGCTGCGCCGGCGCTACAAGGAAGCGCTTGGCCGCGCGGGCCTCCGCCCACTCCGGTTCCACGATCTCCGCCACACCTTCGGAACCCGGATGATCGCCAAGGCGGACATCCGCCGGGTGCAGGAGTGGATGGGCCACGCGGACATCCAGACCACGATGCGCTACCTCCACTACGCCCCACACGCCGAAGACGCCGCGCTGGTGGCCGAGGCGTTCCGCATCGAGGGCCTGGGCGGCGGGACATCTCTGGACAAGTCAGGACATCTGGGGACAATTTCGTAGCGGCTGGCCGACATCCGCTAGTCGACCAAGGCACTTCCACAGCGCCCCGCGCGTGGCACCCCATCCTGCGCGCCGCCAACCGATACCGCAAGCCGCGCCCGCGCCCGCCGGCGTCCTGGGTCCGGCGAGCGGCCCCGGACAACTTGCCGCATCTTGCGGGTCAAGCACCCAGTGCGTGGAGCGTATGTCTGCTGATGGGGTGGCGATACGGCCTGAGAGTCGTCATGACGTTGGGGCGCGCAAGCGCCCCAACACAGGTGAGATACAGCGCGGACGGGCGTCGGTGTCAAGCAGCGCCTGTGACGGTGGCGTGTCCAGGCCGACTTGGGAGCTGCGTCGACGACCGAGGCACTGCTTTACACCGGCGACTGGCCGCGCTACAGAGACCGTGGGGCATGGCGAACGAATGTGGTGCGCCCGGACCGGCGCTCGCGGTAGGTTGCGCGTGTGTCCGAAAGGGCGCGCATCCGAGATATCGAGAACGACAAGGCGCGCCGCCGCGCAGCGCGCCAGATGATCGGCGAGTGCCACGAGGAGCAGTTGCGTCTTCTCCTCGACCACGTGCGCGATGGGGTCGCCAAGATGGACGCCGGCGAGATCGACCCGTTCGACCTGGACGAGCTAATTCATCACTACACGCGATCGGCTCGGGAGCTCTGGTCGTTCTGTGGCTCCAGCGGAGGCGGTTGGGAGCGTGCGGCGATGAGGCTCGAGGGGAGCGCGAGGACGGCGAGCCGGAGACGGATTGGTGGGAGCTCGGTCGCCCACGCCGGCGAGACAACTGAAGACCAGGAGTCGACCGCCTGGGGCGACGCTATCCGGCGTCGTGCCGACGATTTCGCGTTTCTTCGGGATCGTGATCGCCATGTACTACGACGATCAGGGCCATCCGCATTTCCGCGCTCGCCATGCGGACGGGCAGGCGAAGGTCAGGATCGACCGGGTCGACGTCATCGACAGCGCCCTCGACGTCCGGCAGTTACGGCTTGTGCTGGCGTGGCCGAGCTGCATCGAGAGGAGCTCCTCGAGAACTCGCCGTGCTCGGGCGGGTGAGACACTGCTGGAGATCGAGCCGCTCCGATGATCGGACTCACGCCTGACATCACCGCCGTCTCCGTCGTCAGTTACGGCGTGCTGCGTCTCACCTTCGCGGATGGCCTCATCGGCGAGGTCGACGTCCTCGGCCGGATGCGCGGCCCGGTGTTCGAGCAAGCCGTCACGCCGGCTGGGTTCGCCGCGGTCGCCGCGGATAGCGAGAGCGGGACGATCGTTTGGCCCGGTGGCGCCGATCTCGCTCCCGACACGCTGTACGAGCGCATTACGACCGGGCTCTGGCCTGACGAGCACGCCCCCGCCTGATTCGCGCGTCTTGTCCCGGGCATCCGAAGATGGCGAGACGAGGGTGCGCGCGGGGAGGCTCGGCGGCGGCCGAGCAAATCGCGTTGTCGCTTCAGATCGGCTTGCGGGAGGCTGGCCCGTCCGTCAGCTCTCACACGCTGTCCGACGGCGCGGTGGACGGTTAGACCATATGGAGGTTGCCGTTTGGGCTAAGTCCATCCGGGCCGGCTGATAGAAGCTGGCCGGTCCCCCGCGCGATCGTGGGGGAGTTTTGTAGCCGCGCAGCTGACACCTGCGCGGCGGCCTGACAATCGCATAGGAGGAACCGACCGTGACCAAGGTTCGCACTTGGGTCGGATTGGACGTGCACGCCGCGAAGGTGGTGGCGTGCGTGGTCGATGCCGAGTCCGGGGAGATGACGGTGCGGCGTCTGCCCGGTGATACCGACAAGGTGGTGGCGTTCTGCGCTGGCTTGTCCGGCCCGACGCGCTCTGCGTATGAGGCGGGCCCGAGGGGTTCGGTCTCGCGCGCGCGTTTGATGCGGCTGGGATCGGCTGTGTGATCGCGGCGCCGGGGAAGATCGAGCGCCCGGCGCAGGATCGGGTCAAGACCGACCGCCGGGACGCTGAGCGGCTGGTGCGGCTGGTGATGATCGATGGCCTGCACGCGGTTCGCGTGCCCACGCTCGAGGAGGAGTCACTGCGTGACCTGGTTCGTGCGCGCGAGGATCTGCGCGGCGATTTGATGCGCGCCCGGCACCGGATGGGCAAGCTGTTGTTGCGCCACGACGTGCGCGCTAGCAGGGCACGAGCGATACCTGGTCGCACCGTCACCGCCCAGTGGCTCTCGATGGTCAGGCTGCCCGAGCGTGGCGCGCAGGCCGCGTTGCTTGACTACCTCGGTGCGTTCGACGCGCTCCATATCCGCGGCGACCAGCTCGAGGCCACGATCGCCGGACTCGTGCCCACCTCCTTGTGGGCGCAGGCCGTCGCCCGGCTGCGGTGCCTGCGCGGGATCGACACGCTTTCAGCGGTCGGGCTGTGCGCTGAGATCCACGGGTTCGAGCGCTTCGAGCATCCCACGCGGCTGATGAGCTACGTCGGACTGGTGCCCTCCGAGAACAGCTCCGGCGAGCGCCGCCGGCAAGGAGCGATCACCAAGTCGGGCTCCAAGCACGCCCGCCGGCTGTTGGTCGAGGCCGCCTGGCACTACCGCCACCCACCCCGGCTCGGCACCAGACTCAAGGCCCGCCAGGTCAACCAGCCCGCCACCGTGATCGCGACCGCCTGGAAGGCCCAGCAGCGCCTGCACCAGACCTGGCGCCGACTGCAGAGCCGCGGCAAACGCAACACGATCATCATCGTCGCCGTCGCCGCCAGCTCGCCGGGTTCTGCTGGGCGATCGTCGTCGAAGACGGGGAGACACCGCGCTCATGAACGCTCGCTGGGAGATCGAGGCCAACGCCGGGCCAGCGTACGAAACGCTCGGCGACGGACGCCGGCGGCCGCTGGTGCGTGTGCGGCTGTTCGACGAAGGGCAGCCCGACGCGTTCTGCGACCTGCTGCCCGACCAGGCCCGCGAGCTCGCCCCCTACAGCTACCCGCGCTTCGGTTAGCGCCGCCAGCATCGGTCGAACCGAGTCATCGGCGATGGGTAGCGTGCGTGCTTGTGGCGAATACGAGGTCTCCCCCGTCGCTCGCGGCGAGTCCCGAGTTCTTGTCGGCGCGGGTATCGCGGGGGTAACGATGTGATGCGGTAACGAGTCGTTCCTAGGCGCAGGTGATGTGAGGCCCGAGCGTGCCTTTTTAGTCGGGGCTTTGGGAGACGGCGCCAACGCGGCAGGACCGCAGCAGGAGGATCGTGACTAGCTCCGGTCGCCGGTGAGATCGACGGTGACTCGGCTGGGGTGGCTCATCGTTGCGTTACTTGACCGCCGGGTCGGGGCGCGGTACGGACGCTTGTGCGGGTGTCAGTTCGGCGGACACGCCGCGGTGTCGACGGTAGATCTGCTCGACCCATTGGCCGCCCGGTCGGCGGGCGAGCGAGTCGACAAACTCGCGGAACGAATCAGGCAGGTCGTCGTCGGCAACCATCGCATACGGGAACCCGGCGGGACGCGGCACGGGGTAGAAGAGCGCCGCCGCGGTTAGGTCCGCGACGGTGAAGCTTTCGCCGACGAGATAGCCGCTCGGGGAGATCTCGCGCTCGAGCCGGTCCATCGCTGCGACCATCTTTGCGCGGCTGTTCGCGGCGGCATCGGCGCTGATCTCGAATCTCTGTCGCATGGCCACACGGAGGATTGGGAATCCGGCGCGCAGCAGGGCGCGCGCTCCGCGCGGCCGACCTTGGGTGAACAGCGGCACCACGAGCTCCGGATGCGAAAGCAGTTCCTGGTAGAACGCGCGGCGGATGTGCGGTCCGAGCTCCTCGTCGAAGAACTCCTCGAGCTCGAGGGCGCGGCGCCGCCGCGCGGGATCCTCCGGGTAGAGCGGCGGCTGCGGCCAGCCCTCCTCGATCAGCGCGATGATTCGGGAGGAGTCGCCGGTGGACCCCCCGTTGATGGTGAGCACGGGCGCCGTCGAGGTGTCGCCAGTCAGGCGCTTTGCCTTCACGGCGTGAAGCCCCGGGAGCAGCGAGCGGCGGATGTGGGGGACGCGCTTGTAGTCCAGCGCCCAGCGCACCTTCTCCACGTAATGCGAGACCTGGACCTGCCATAGCACCGGCACGACTGGATTCGGGTGGTCGCTCTGTGTGCCGGGCCTGCTGCGGTGGGGATGCCCGCGCTCCTCGCGTCCAGAGGCGGACCGATGTCGTTGTGTGGACGTGCTCACGATTCATCACCTCGCGTTCGTTCTGGGGCAGAGCTTCGCGCTGGAGCATGTTGTTCGCGACGTGGGAGACCACCTGCTTTTTCACGAGTGGACCCAGGACTTTTGGCGGCGTAGGATCGTCCGCAGTGGCCGAGGGCGAAGATGGGCAAGCGCTTCTGGAGCGAGACGCCGCTCTCGCGCGGATTGATCAGCGGCTGGGCGCCGCGGTCACTGGAGAGGGTTCGCTGCTTCTGGTCGAGGGCCCAGCCGGCATCGGCAAGACGCGCCTGATCCTGGCGGCTCTGCGGCGCGGCCGCGAGCTCGGACTGGAAACGCTCAGCGCGCGAGGCTCTGAACTCGAGCAGGACTTCGCGTACGGCGTCGTCAGACAGCTGTTCGAGGCGCCGGTCCTCGCACCGCTGTCGGAAAGGGCTGAGCTGTTCGCTGGGGCGGCCGGCCGCGCGGCGGCGCTGTTCGGCGCGGCGGCGCCGCAGGATGAGGCGGCTGGTGCGCTGCTCGACCCCTCGTTCGCCATCCTGCACGGCCTCTACTGGCTGTGCGCAAACCTCGGCCGGCGCTCGAGCCTGTTGCTGTGCATCGATGACGCCCACTGGGCGGACCAGGCATCGCTGCGTTTCCTGAACTATCTCGGGCGAAGACTTGACGAGTTGCCGATCGCGGTTGTCGCCGCGGCGCGGCCGGCGCAGTCGCCCGAGGGTTCGCCGCTGGCTTCGGCGTTGGCCGCCGAACCATCGGCCGAGCTCCTCGCGGTCGCACCGTTGTCCGAGCAGGCGGTTGCCGAGCTCGTGCGGTTGGACCTCGGGGGCGACGTGGACTCGGCTTTCGCGAGCGCGTGCCATGAGGCAACTGGCGGGGTCCCCTTCCTCGTCAAGGAGCTGGTCCGCGCGATCGTTGACGCGGCGATCGAGCCAACGGCGGCGGCGTCCGCCAGAGTCGCGGGCCTCATCCCACGCGCGGTCTCGCAGTCGATTGTGCAGCGGCTGGGACGGCTCTCTGTACCCGCGCGCGAGCTGGGACGCGCGGCAGCGGTGCTCGCTGAGGCCGACCTCCGGCTCGCGGCAGGCCTGGCCGACGTCGACCCGGGCACTGCCGCCGCGGCGGCCGACGAGCTTGCCGCCGCCGGGATTCTTCAGGAGGGTCGACCGCTGCGCTTCGTCCACCCGATCGTGCGGGCGGCCGTCGAGGGAGACCTCCCCCCCGGTGAGCGGGCACGCCTGCACGCGGCGGCGGCGCGCCGCCTCGCGCGGGAAGGCGAGTCTGCACTCCTGATCGCGTCTCACCTGCTGGCGACCGACGCGGCGGAGGACGACTGGGTCGTTGATTCGCTGCGGGCAGCTGCCAAGATCGCGGACGCCAACGGCGCTCCGGATTCGGCCGTGGCTTATCTCCGGCGGGCTCTAGCGGAGCCGCCCTCCGAGCGAGCGCTCCCCGATGTGCTCCTCGAGCTTGGCTTCGCCGAGTCATACGCGGGAGATCCGCAGGCTGCGGCCCATCTCGAGGCGGCACTCGATACCGCCGCCGACGTCACCGCTCAGGTCTCGATAACCCTTGCGCTCGGGCGGATGCTCCAGATCGACGGCCGTAACCGCGAGGCCCTGGAGGTGTTTGACCGCACCAGCGCCCGGATCGGCGGCGCTGACCGGCGCGCGGCGCTCATGCTCGAGGGCGCCGCCCTCGGCGCGGCCCAGTTCGACGCCGAGGCCGCAGGGGATGCCGCGACGCGGATCGTCCGCCTGCGCCGGCTGGCCGAGGAAGACCCAGACGTTCCGCCGAGCGTGTTTGGCACACTGGCAGTCGCGGCCGTGATGGCGAATGAGCCCGTGGAGACCGTGGCGCGCCTCGCGCTGTGCGCGCTCGACGGAGCGCCGAAGCTGCTGCCGGAGGCGGTCGACCGACCCCCGTTCTTCTACCACGCCTGCACCGCGCTCGCGTTCGCCGAGCGCTACGACGAAGCGCTGTCGCGGTTCGATGAAGCGGTAGCCGATGCCCGCCGGCTCGGCTCGCTCCCGCACGTGCTCGGGCTCTCCTGCTACCGCGCCCTGCTGCATCTCCGCCTCGGCAACCTCGCTGACGCAGAAGCCGACGCACGTGTCGCGCTGGAGAGCGGCCCCCGCCCGCCGGGCATCCACGCTGCCGTCGCCCTGGCTGCGCTGATCGAGACGCTCGCCGAGCGCGGCGAGCTACAGGCCGCCGAGGCGGCCGATCAGCGCTACCGCCTCGTCGAGCGGTTCCCGACGACGGAGCAGACAGGATGGCTGCTCGCGGCCCGCGGCCGGCTCCGGCTGGCGGAGCTCCGGGCGGTCGCGGCTCTCGACGACCTCGTCGCCGCTGGCGAGCTCTTGGCCCGGTTGCGAAGCCCGGGTCCGACGATCCCTTGGCGCTCAGACGCGGCCCTCGCACAACTCGCTCTCGGCGCGCGGGCCGAGGCGAGAACGCTCGCAGCCGAGGAGGTCGCACTCGCCGACTCGTTCGGTGCCCCACGCACGCTCGGGATCGCCCTGCGCGCGGCCGGACTCGCACAGGGCGGAAGGCGCGGGATCGAACTGCTGCGCCAGGCGGCGCACGTGCTGGAGGGCTCGCCCGCACGACTGGAGCACGCCCGCGCCCTGACGGACCTCGGGGCGGCGCTCCGGCGCGCGGGACAGCGGGCGGAGAGCCGCGAGATCCTACGCCGCGCGCTGGATCTCGCCCACCGCTGCGGCGCACACGCCCTCTCCGAGCGAGCCCGCACCGAACTGGTCGCCGCTGGCGGTCGACCGCGCCGGCTTGTCCTCAGCGGGCTTGATTCGCTAACCACAAGCGAGCGGCGCGTCGCCCAGCTGGCCGCCTCCGGCCTCGCCAACCGCGAGATAGCCCAACAGTTGTTCATCACGACAAGAACCGTCGAAGGACACCTGACTCACGCCTACCAAAAGCTCGACATCACCTCCCGCGAGCAACTCACCGACGTCCTTGCCAATCGCAACGTCGACGTCCCCGCTCCTGCCGCTGCACGCGCCTGATGGCCATCAACAGTCGCGACGCAGGAGCACTTGCACGAACCGATCCCCTATCCCGGGGGTCGAGCACGCCATCCGTCGCGCTTTCGTCTCACGGCGATACCTGGCCGCGCTTCCCTCGGAGCCCTGTCTTGCGCGGCCAGCGCGTCCCTGGCCGTGCTCGGGTCGCCGCCCCGCCGGCGCCCCGCTCGGTCACGAATGCGCGTCCGTGCCCTCAGCGCGGTGCCCGCCTTGCGGTCCGCGCAACCCGGGTCTGCGCCGCGAACGGGGCATAGACCCGCTCTCGAATTTTGCGGGGCTCGGTGGGTCGCGCCCCGCTTCGGAGGAAACACGGTACTTCTCGCCGATCGTCGTCCGCTACCGGCGAGCGGAGGCCACGCCGGGCCCCGCAGGTGGCGAATCTCGGGTCTGTGACGCGAGTGCGCCGGGCGCCTGCTTTATCAACGACACGCAACTCGCCCCAGGGGTGCCGGCAACGTCGTCGATCGTGTTCGTCTACCAACCCTCGGTGACTTGGATGATCGTCTTCCCGGACACGCGCGGAGCGTCGGGGCCGAACGCGGCGGGCGCTTCGGCCAACGGCCGCACCGCCCCCAGATTCGAGGTCAGTCGTCCGTCGCGCAGCCGCTGGGCGAGCTCGGCGAGTTGGGAGCGATCGGCCTCGACGACGAAGAAGATCGCCCGCCCGTTCTCGGGCTGGATCGTGGGCGGTTCGATCGTGGTGACGAGCGTGCCGCCGGCGCGCACGAGCGCGATCGAACGCCGGAGAATGTCGCCGCCGATCACGTCGAACACCACGTCGACCACGCCGGGGTCCCCCAGGCGGTCGGTCTCCAAATCCACAAACCCGTCGACGCCGAGATCGAGCGCACGGTCTCTGTCGGCGGCCCGGCCGGTTCCGACCACCCGGGCGCCCGCCTCACGTGCCAGCTGCACGGCGATCGAGCCGACGCCGCCCGCGGCGCCGTGGATCAGCGCGGTCTGTCCGGCGCGGAGGTGGGCGTGGTCGAACAGCGCCTGCCACGCCGCCAGCCCGGAGATCACTGCGCCGGCAGCGACGGCGTGATCGATACCCGCCGGCAGCGGCGCCAGGTTGCGCGCCTCAATCGCCACGTACTCGGCCAGCGTGCCGTCGCGGGTCCAATCGCCCAGCCCGAACACTCGCTGGCCGACGGTCACGCCGGTGGTCCCGGAGCCCAGCTCGGCGACGACACCCGACACCTCGTGCCCGGGCACGCTCGGCGTCCGCTCCCGGCCGGCACGATCGGTCCACGTCCCCTCCCAGGCCAGCTCGCCGGGGGTGAACCCAGCGGCATGCACACGCACGACGACGTCGTTCTCGGCGGCGTGCGGATACGGCAACTCCGCCAGGGACAGCCCAGCCAGACCAGCGTCGCGGTCACGGACGGCGATGGCTTGCATAGCAACTTCCTCTCTGACGGTGGAGATCCCGGGCGGGTAACGCCGGGCCGGCCGGGCTTCCTGCGTCCGATCGACGACGCGGGTGAAGCCGCTTTTGCTTGTGGCGACGTCTCGTCTCTCTCAATAGAACTCGAGCAGGCGTTTCGCCTCGGCCAGCGCGTCGTCCAGGCTGCGGGCATCAACCGAGACCGCGCGACCGTCACCGGTCGACTCGATGGTCACGACCAACTCCCCATCCTCAAGCCGAGTGAAGCCGAACAGCTGGCCTCCGAGCCAAACTCGGCTGTGCCATGGTCGGCCTCTTCGAGGCTTACGACTCGAACCTCGATCTCACGCACGGGCGTCCTCTGGTCGGACGGTGACAGATCTCGCTCGAGCACGTGCCCTCGCGCGCCAGACCTAAACGCAAACGTGCGGCCGGGCGGCTCCTGCACCTGCCGCACCACGACCCGCAGAAACGACGCCGCTTCGCTCGTAGGACGCTATTGGGCCCGCTCCGACCGGCGAGCGCGTTCGCGCGGACAACCGGAAGGGCGCCGCGTCTGCCGGCCGGCTCGATGCCGGTCGTCGCGGTTCTCGCGAAGAGCGATTGCTCAGGCTCGCACGGTCGATGTCCCGCCTTTGCGTTGGCGCTCCCCCGCGAGCCGCTGCTGCTATTTGCGTAGCGATCTAAACGCGGACCGCATCTCTTCTGCGAAGAGTTGGGGTTGTTCCCAGGCGGCGAAGTGGCCGCCTCGGTCGAGTTCGTTGAAGTGGATGAGGTTGTTCGGGTAGGCGCGTTCTGCCCAGCTCCGCGGGGCCTGGTAGAGCTCATCGGGGAACACGCTGATCGCGAACGGGATTGTGATGGGCTTGGCGTCGAAGAAGTCCGCCTTGTTCTCCCAGTAAAGGCGCGCGGCGGAGACCCCGGTGTTCGTCAGCCAGTAGAGCGTGATGTTGTCGAGGAGGTCGTCTCTGGTGAGGGCGCTCTGATAGGTCCCGTCGAGAACCTTCTCCACGAGCCCGGGCTGCCCGGTCCCGTCGCCGTGGTCAAGCGCGAACGCTGCCAAATCAACCGGTGAGTCGGCCAGCCCATACAAAGTCTGGGGACGCGTCGCCATGATCTGCGCATAGGCCACATGCTTGGCGTAAAAGCCGCTCAACTGCTCGTACGCGCGAAGCTCCTCGCCTGAGAGCTCCGATGGCGGTGGGTCGCCCTGCTCGAACCCCTTGACGAGCTCGGCTGGAGCGGTACCCGGCATGTTGGAATGAATCCCGAGCAGCTCCGGCGGTGCCTGTTCACCCATCGTCTGCGTGACCGCAGCGCCCCAATCGCCGCCCTGCGCGACAAACCGGGCGTATCCGAGCCGCTTCATGAGAACCACCCAGGCGCGTGCCGTCCGCACCGGATCCCAACCGGTGGCGGTCGGCTTGGCGGAGAACCCGTGGCCCGGCAGCGACGGGATCACCAGATGGAACGCATCCTCTGCACGCCCGCCGTGGGCCGTGGGGTTGGTGAGCGGCTCGATGATCTTCAGCTGCTCGATAATCGAGCCGGGCCACCCGTGCGTGACGATCAGCGGCAGCGCGTCCTCTTGGTCGGAGCGGACGTGAATGAAGTGGATGTCGAGCCCGTCGATCTCGGTGATGAAGTTCGGCAGGCCGTTGAGCTTCGCCTCGCACTTGCTCCAGTCGTAGCCCGACGCCCAATACTCCGCGAGCTCCTGCATCATCTCAAGCCGAACGCCTTGGGAATCGTCCGTGACGGTCTCGCCTTCAGGCCACCTGGTCGCGCTGATACGCCTGCGCAGATCGGTGATCCCCGCGTCCGAAAAACCGACCTGGAACGGGCGAACCGCGGCCCTCGACTTCTCCGTCGTGGCGGACATATGGTCTCCTCGGGTTTGGTGGCACTACGAAGTGTGCCAACTCTGATCCGTCCAGCGCGCCCTAGTAACACCCTGGTCACAAGTCGATGCAGAACCGACCCAGCGGGGGAAACCGTCGGCGACCTCAGCGGCACACGCCAGCGTCCTCAGCCAGCCCTCCTTTCATCCCGCGAGAAGTATGTCGCCGCGGACCGCCACCCACCTGCATCGCGCGGAAAGCGCGTTCGACGCCAGCGAGCGCTCCACAGCCGAACTCGGGGCGCCCGGTGCTAGCCAAGAGTCTGGAGGTTGCAAGCATCGGAGCAGCAGCCCTCCCGCGGTCGCGCTGCCGGTATCGGACAGACGGAGCCGCGCGATCGCCACGGTCTGGGCGACCGCTCTCTCACGGAAGGAGGAGCTTGCTCGATTCTTGCTCAAGCTAAAGCCGAGCGCCCTCTTGGACGAGACGAGCGAGCCCCAGGACGCGCACGACAGTGCAAGCGTGTCCCGACTATGTCCCGAAGTCAGCAATTCTGACCTGCTCCAACCTCCTGTAACTAGAGAGAATCGCCAGCATCTACGGCAAATGCCCTGCAAATGAGCAACTCCTAAACCCAAGTTGGAGGTTCGAGTCCTCCACGGCCCACTCGACTCGACTCGAGGGGTCCCGTACTGCGGGGATTCGCGTTCTTGGGCCGGCGTGGACCGCGTGTGACCGTCCGCCGACCGGGTATTCACAGCCGCCTGGCCATGGGCGCTGTGCCGGACGCTCGACGAGACCTGCGTCTGACGATCGAGGCGCTGCTTGACATATCGACGATCGGCGTCGCTATCAAGACCGCCGGGAATGGCGTCCAGTGTGGTGCGCGCGGGCGGGCGCTCGCGGTAGGTTGCGCCTATGACCGAAGGTGTCCGGATCCGAGATATCGAGAACGACAAGGCGCGCCGCCGGGCGGCGCGTCAGATGATTGGCGAGTATCACGAACAGCAGTTGCGTCTCCTCCTCGACCACGTCCGCGATGGCTTTGCGAAGATGGACGCCGGCGAGATCGACCCGTTCGACCTGGATGAGCTGATTCATCACTACAAGCGATCGGCCCAGAAGCTCTGGTCGTTCTGTGGTTCCAGTGGCGGCGCATGGGAGCGCGCAGCGCTGACGCTTGAGTGGGAACGCGAGGAGGGCGAGCCGGAGACCGACTGGTGGGAGGTCGGTCGTCCACGTCGCCGAGGCGACTGACGCCGCGAGACTCGACCGGGCCCTGGCGGCACCATCCAGCGTCGTGCCGACGAATTTGTCGCTTCTTCGGGATCGTGACCGCCACGTCCACGACGATCACGAGCCTCCGCATTTCCACGCTCGTCACGCAGGCGCGCAGGCGAAGGTCCAGATCGATCGGGTCGAGGTCATCGAGAGCAGCCTCGGTGTTGGCCAGCTCCGGCTCGTGCTGGTGTGGGCCGAACTGCATCGAGGAGCTACAGGAGAATGGGCGGCGATCATGACTTGACGTCATGGAAAGTCGCGGGCTAGAGTTTCCAACATGGAAACTGGAGAGCGACAAAGCGCGGAGGCCTCGGCCGCCCTTGAACAGATCGCCGACG
>JAFAZZ010000471.1 GCA_019239375.1 Solirubrobacterales bacterium
AACGGACGCGGTGAGCGTCTTAGGAAAGCCAGCCAGGTTCGAGAAGAGGCTCGCCGCTGCCGCCGGGTCGTAAGCGTTGCGACCGTCGACCTGGACCTCGGATCGGCCTCCCCAGACCCCGAGATCATCGCCGAGCAGCGATCCAGCGCAGTCGATGGTGAAATTGCTGGCCACGTCGAAGGCGGGATCGATCGGCGCGGCGTTCGGGCCGCCACAGGGGTACGGGCTGATGGTGCCCAGCGAATTGGAGGGCGTGCCCGCGGCCGACCACGTCGCGAAGCCGGTGAATGTGACCGCGTTGATGTAGAAGTTGAAGGGTGTGCCCGCGTTCGGGCCGCTCGCCAGTGTCACCGGCAGGTCCGCCTCGGAAACCGCAACCCGTCGGTCGGGATAGCTGCTCGTGTCATCTGCCGTCCCCCCGCCGGCCGGAATGGCGCGTAGCCGGCAGGCATGTCCGGCGATTGCGCGTAGCGGCACGTTGGTCGTGTCGAACGCTCCCCCTTGACCGACCGCCAAGCTGCCCCTGAGTATCAAAAGATGCGACGGGCTGCCGTAGAAGCAGACGATGTCGATGAGATCCCCTGCCGTCCCGTTCGTCGTACCAGTGACGCGCAGGGTCGTCGGCGGGTTATCGAGCGAGATTAGGTATGAGGAGTTCGCTGGGGTCCCTGGCTCGCTCGAGGTCCACGAGCTAATCGTCGACGCTGTGACGGTTGCCTGAGCGGCGGCAGGCATTACGGCAAGCGCCGCAACCACGGTTATGGCAGCTATCCAGAGTCTGGGCATCCGGGTCCCGCGTGCACACCCCAGTCAACGTGCAGCGATCCTGAATCCTGCCGCAAGACGGGGAGGAGGTTATCGTTCCAATCGGCACCGTACGGCAGTTCCTTTAGCCCTGAAAGGACTTCGCCGAGGCCTGGGGCGAGCTTCTCAAAAGTTCGGCTGGTACTCGCCGAACACGTCCTTCATCGCCCCGCACACCTCACCCAGGCTGCACCGATCCTTGAGCGCGGCGCGCAGGACACCCAACAGGTTGTCGCTGCCACGCGCCGCCACGCGCACGTCCTCGAGTCGTCGCTCCACGGTCGAAGGGTCCCGGCTTTCCTTGAACGTCCTGAGCCGGTCGACCTGCTCGCGCTCGGACTCGGGATCCACTCGCAGGATGTCGGGAACCTCCGGCTCGCCCTCGTCCACGAACTTGTTGACGCCGACGACGATGTCCTGCCCCGTGCGGTAGCGCTCGTGGTACCCGAAGGCGGACTCCTCGATCTCGTTCTTGACGAAGTCGATCGCGCTTACCGAGCCGCCCAGGCTGTCGATTTTGTCGATGAGCTCGTTCGCCCGCGCCTCGATCTCATCGGTTAGCGCCTCGATGAAATACGAGCCGGCGAACGGATCGACGGTGTCCGCGGCGCCGGACTCGTAGCCGATGATCTGCTGGGTGCGCAGCGCGATCTTGGCGGCTCGCTCGGTCGGCAGCGCGAGTGCCTCATCGAACCCGTTGGTGTGCAGTGATTGGGTCCCGCCGCACACCGCGGCGAAGCCCTGCAGCGCCACGCGAACGATGTTGTTCTCCGGCTGCTGCGCGGTCAGGGTCACGCCACCGGTCTGCGTGTGGAAGCGCAGCCGCCGGGAGCGCTCGTCCCTGGCGTCGAAGCGCTCGCGCATGATTCGGGCCCACATGCGCCGCGCGGCGCGGAACTTGGCCACCTCCTGAAAGACGTTGTTGTGGCCGTTGAAGAAGAAAGCCAGCCGTGGCGCGAACTCGTCGATGACCAGCCCGGCATCCAGAGCCGCCTGCACGTAGGCGATGCCGTTCGAGAGCGTGAAGGCCACCTCCTGAACGGCCGAGCAGCCCTTCTCGCGGAAGTGATAGCCGCTGATCGAGATGGTGTTCCAGCGGGGGATGCGCTCACGGCAGTAGGCGAACAGATCGGTGGTCAGACGGATCGCGCCCTGCGGCGGATAGATGAAGTTGCCGCGCGCGATGTATTCCTTGAGGATGTCGTTCTGGGTGGTGCCGCGGAGCTTCTCGGGCGCCACGCCCTGCTCCTCGCCCACCAGCTCGTACAGGAGCAGCAGCACCGCCGCCGGCGCGTTGATGGTCATCGACGTCGAGACCTGGTCGAGCGGGATCCCGTCGAAGGCGCTGCGCATGTCATCGATCGAGTCGATCGCGACGCCCGTCCGCCCCACCTCGCCCAGGCAGCGGGGATCGTCGGAGTCAAGGCCGAGCTGGGTGGGCAGGTCGAAGGCCATGCTCAGCCCGGTCGATCCGTGGGCCAATAGATACCGGTAGCGCGCGTTCGATTCCTTGGCACTCGCATAGCCGGCGTACTGACGCATGGTCCACAGCTGGCCGCGGTACATGTCGGGATGGATGCCGCGGGTGTACGGGTGCTGGCCGGGTTCGCCGAGTCGCTCGGGCAGGTCCTCAGGCAGGTCGCCGTCGGTGTAGAGGGACTTGATCTCGATCCCGGAGTCCGTGAATCGGCGCGGATCGTCGGGACCGACGATCGGGGCGATCGTGCGGTGCTCGTCGGTGGTGGCCATTGCGCGAGGTTACCCTTTGCTCCGTGCAAGTCCGCGTCAGACTGTTTGCCGGTTTGCGAGAACGCGCCGGCGCCTCCGAGCTCGAGCTCGAGCTACCGGACGGCGCGGTGGTCGGCGACGCGCTGAACGAGGTGCGCGCGCTGACCGAGGGCGTCCGGGTGGTCATGGCCGTCAACCGCGAGTACGTGGATCCAGGCGCGCCGCTGCGCGCCGGCGACGAGGTGGCGCTTATACCACCCGTGTCCGGTGGCGCCGTGGGCGCGCTCCACGCGCGGTTGACGGAGGAGGCTCTGTCGCTGGACGGGCTGCTCGAGCTCGTGCGCGACCCCCGAGCCGGGGCGGTCGTGACGTTCCTTGGCGTGACGCGTGAGGTGGCCGAGCTTCGGTACGAGGCCTACGCCGAGATGGCCGAGCCCCAGATGGCCGAGATCGTGCGCCGGGCCATCGAGCGCCACGGCCTCTGCGCGGCCGCTGCCGAGCACCGCATCGGCACCGTTCCGCTATCAGAGCCGTCGGTGGCGATCGCCGTTTCGGCTCCCCATCGTGAGGCCGCGTTCGCCGGCGCCCGCGAGATCATCGACGAGCTCAAGGCCCGGGTCCCGATCTGGAAGAAGGAGGAGGGCGAGTGGGTGCGCGGGGTGACGCCGCGGCCCTGAGGTCGCTCCCGGCCGTCCACGAGCTCGCGGCCGCTCTCGACGCACCGCACCGCCTCGCGGTGGCCGCGGCGCGCCGCGCGATCGATGAGCAACGGGAGGCGGTGCGCTCCGGCGCGCCGGCGAACGGCGATCTGCTGCCACGGGCACGCGAACTGCTGGCCGAGCTGGAGCGCCCCGGGCTGCGACAGGTGCTCAACGCCACGGGCGTGATCCTGCACACCAATCTGGGGCGAGCGCCGCTGGCGCCGAGTGCTCGCGAGGCCGTGGCTCGGGTCGCGCACGGCTATTCGAACCTCGAGCTGGACCTGGAAACGGGCCAGCGCGGCAGCCGCCATGCCCATGTCGCGCAGCTGCTGGCCGAGTTGACCGGCGCCGAGGATGCCATCGTGGTCAACAACGGGGCGGGCGCGGTCCTGCTCGCTGCGGCGGCATTCGCCGGGCCAGGGCGGGCGATCGTTGTGGCGCGCGGGCAGCTCGTCGAGATCGGCGGGGGGTTCCGGATCCCCGAGGTGATCGCGCAGTCAGGGGCACGACTGATCGAGGTGGGCACGACCAACCGCACCCGACTGGCCGACTACCAGCGGGCGCTGCGCGACGCCGACGGCGGCGTCGGGGCGATCATGCGAGTCCACCAGTCGAACTTCCGCACGGTCGGGTTCGTGGAGGACGTGCCGATCGAGGAGCTGTGCGAGCTGGGGGTGCCGGTGATCGACGACATCGGATCTGGCTGGCTGGCTAGCCAGCCAGCCCCGATTGGAGGGGAGCCGGCCCCGATTGGAGGGGGGGAGACGATACCCGTCGACGAGCCGCTTCTCACCGCGTCAGTAGCAGCCGGCGCGGCGCTCGTGTGCTGCTCGGGCGACAAGCTGCTGGGCGGTCCGCAGGCCGGGCTGCTGGTGGGGCAGCGAGACGCGGTGGCGGCGGCCCGCCAGCACCCTCTGGCCCGAGCGCTGCGGATCGACAAGCTGTCGCTGGCCGCTCTCGAGGCGACGCTGCGCCTGTACCGCGATCCCGAGCGCGTCCTCCGGGAGATCCCGGTCTTGGCGATGCTGGCCGCCCACCCGGACACACTCGCGGCGCGGGCAGAGCGGATCGCGGCCGGGATCGGCGAGGCTGCCTCCGTCGTCGCGGCGTCCGGCAGGGTGGGTGGCGGCGCGTTGCCGCTGCTCGAGCTCGGCGGACCAGCCGTGGCCCTCGCGGGCGAACCGGAAGCGCTCGCGGGTGCCCTGCGCGCCGGCCAGGTGCCGGTGATCGCCCGGATCCACGAAGAGCGCGTGCTGCTCGACCCGCGCACGCTCACGGAGGAAGAGGTCCCGCTCGTGATCGAAGCGGTCCGAGGCGCGCTGGCTGAATGAAGCCCCTGACGCTCGGGACGGCCGGCCACATCGATCACGGCAAGAGCGCGCTGGTTCGGGCTCTGACCGGCGTCGACACCGACCGCCTGCCACAGGAGCAGGCCCGCGGCATCTCGATCGAGCTCGGCTACGCAAGCCTCACGCTCCCGTCAGGCCGACGTCTCTCGGTGGTGGACGTGC
>JAFAZZ010000490.1 GCA_019239375.1 Solirubrobacterales bacterium
AGCGCATCGTGTCGTACCAGCTCGCTGCGTGAGGCGATCCCGAGCTTGCTGAACACTTTGCGCAGGTGGTAATCGATCGTGCGTGGGCTGAGGTAGAGCCGTGCGGCAATTTCGCGGTTCGTCATGCCCTCGGCGACTAGGGTCGCGATCTGGAATTCCTGGGGCGTCAGCTGATCGAGCGTGGACACGTGGCGCTTGCGGGTTGTCTCGCCCGTGGCGCGGAGCTCTGCCTCGGCGCGCTCCTCCCACGGCGCGGCCCGGAGGCTGTGGAAGAGCTCGGCCGCGGTGCGCAGGTGCGGGCGGGCCTCCACTCGCCGGCGCTGGCGCCGCAGCCATTCGCCGTACAGCAGTTCGGTGCGGCCCCGTTCGAACGGCGAGAGCGCGTCGGCTCGATCGCGCGCCTCGGCGAAGGCTTCACCGGTCTCCCGGGTTCCCATGAGCGCGTCGCATCGGGCCAGCAGAGCCCGTTGTGTTTCGCCGCCTGAGGCGTTGACCCACGCGGTGTAGCGGGCCAGCGGTTCGGCCGCTTCGGACCCTCGCCCGCTGCGCGTCGCCACCTCGACCAGGTCAGGCACCGCCGCCAGCGCGAACAGCCGGTGGCCCCTGGGCCGTTCAGCGGCCGTCAGGGCAAACAGACGGTCGGCTGCCGCGGCTGGTCGCCCGGCGGCGAGCTCGACGAAAGCGATGGTCAATTCGGCGGTGTCGGTCAACAGGTTGGAGTTGCTGCGTCGACCATCGGTCAGCGCATCTTCGGCGTGTGCCCATGCCTGCTCGGTCTGACCTCGTACAGCTTCCACGAACGCGATCGTCGCGAGATGCACGCCAGTCCCGTACCCCACCTCCAGCGCCAGTCGGTAGCCCTCCTGGGCTGCGGCATAGGCGGCATCGAATGCGCTCTGCCACTGTAGGGCGAGCGCCTGGCGATGGAGGGCCATTGGCAACAGGCTGAGAAGCCCCTGCTTTCGAGTCAATTCCACCGCTCGGTTGGCGTAGGAAAGGCCGGCGCCGAAGCCGAATGCGGCCAGCGCAGCATCGGCTGCCCAGATCAATGCACGCGGATCGTCGAGCGTGTCGGCGCGGCGCAAGGCCTCGCTGAAGCGGGCCTCAGCCGCGACGTGATCGCCGGCCCAGACCGCAATCCAGCCCTGGCCGCTGGCCTGGAGAAACCGGTCCCGCTCGCTGGTCGGCGAAATCTGGGTTTGCCGGCGTGCGACCTCCGCCACCACCTCGGTCGCGCTCGCATAGGCGGCGGCCTCGGCGGCCTCGGCCAGCAGTTCGAATCGAAACGAGCTGTCGGTTGTCGCGTCCGCCGACTCGAGCAGCCAGCGGTACGCCTGGCGGAGGTCGCCGACGCGAGACTCGATGACCCCGGTCAGGTGGAGAAGCCTGGCCCGAAGCTCGTCGCGGGCGGCGGGAACGGCTTCGGCGAGCGCGCCGCGGGCGCGATCGGGCTGCCCCGCATCCCAAGCCGATTGTGCGGCGACGGCGAGTCGCGCCACGCGCGCAGCGGCGTCCGTGCTGAGGTCGGCCGCCCGCAGGTAGGCCGTGGCCGCCGAAGCATGGGCCGAGCGCAGCGCCGCCCTGCGCCCGGACGCCTCCAGCGCTATCGCCACTTGCTCATCGCCTGTCAACGTCGCCATCGCCTGATGCCACACGCGGCGATCCGCGTGCTCCTCGCCTGACAACACCTTCGCCAGCGATCCGTGGGCGCGCCGTCGTTGGGTGAGTGTGGAGTGGCCATAGACCGCAGCTCGAACTAGGGGATGCCGAAACGAGACGCCCCCCGGCGACATGTGGATGAGCCCGTCGGCCTCCGCAGGGTCGAGCGCATCGCTCGGGAGCCCCAAAGCCGCCATCGCGCTGAGAACGGTCGCCAAGTCCCCTGTGTCATCGGCCGCGACGATCATCAGTGCCGTCTGGGCCGCGCTCGGCAGACGATGAATTCGGTTGCGGAACACGCCCTGCAGCCGGGGCGTCAGCGGAATCGCCTCCGGGAGCGCTTCCTCGCCAGCGAGCTGGCGGTCGGACAGGGCGCCTGGGAGCTCCAGCAGGGCCAGCGGATTTCCGCCGGCTTCCTGCAGCAAACGCCCGCGTACCGGGGGTGGAGCGTCCGCTGCGCTGGCGGCAAGCAGGCTCACCGCCGCGTCGTGGTCGAGCCCGCCGAGAACCAGATCGGGCAGACCGTGGGCTTCGAACGTGCGCTCGTCACCCTCGCGCGCGGCGAACAGCATTGCCACGCGCTCGGCCACTAGGCGCCGGGCGGCGAAGACAAGTGCGTCGGCGGAGGGTTTGTCAAGCCATTGGGCGTCGTCCACGAGACACACAATCGGAAATCTTTCTGACGCGGCGGCGAGCAGGCCAAGCACGGCAGCAGAAACGAGCAGTCGGTCAGCCTCGACCGCCGGACCCATCCCGAGCGCGCCGGCAAGCGCCGCCGATTGGCGCTCAGGGAGCTGCTCGAGGTGGCCGGCGATCGGCCGAACAAGTCCGTAGAGCCCCGCGAAAGCAAGATCGGCCTCGGCCTCGATTCCCATCGTGCGCAACACGACGGCACCTGGGGCCTGCGCAGCGGCGAAGTCCAAGAGTGAGCTCTTGCCCAAGCCCGCTTCACCGAGGACGACGACGGCGGCGCCCCGTTCGCTCAGCGCGGAACTCAGCAGTCGGTTGATCGCCTCGCACTCACGCCCGCGCCCCACAAGGCCCCGAATCAGGTCTGGCGCCTCCGCGTCCATCGCCCGCGAATCCTAGAGCGCTGAAGTGCGGCGAATCGAGGAGCCGACAGGCCATCTGACTGGCGATGTGACTGGCGAGAACACCGATGCCAACAAACCTCAGGGGAGCGATCTTTGGCCCCCCTGATCGAACCGCAACCAAGGAAATGAACCTGATGAAACACCCGCGCTCCACACGCTTCCAGCAGGCCACGCTCGCCGTCACCTGCCTGGCCACCGCGATGCTGATGCTGGATATCGCGGTCGTAAACACGGCTCTGCCCTATCTCGCCCGCGATCTTCATTCGGGGTTGACCGGAGTGCAATGGGTCGTCGACGCCTACACCGTGGCGCTCGCCGCCGTAGTCCTGAGCGCCGGCTCGATCGCCGACCGGCGCGGACGGCGCCGGGTGTTCATCGCCGGGACCACGCTCTTCACGGTCGCCTCCGTGGCGTGTGGCGCGGCGCAGAGCCCCGCGGTGCTCGACGTCTCCCGCGCCGTTCAAGGTCTCGCTTCGGCGTTCATGTTCGCAAGCTCGCTGGCGATCCTGGCCGATGCGTTTCCAGGCCCGCGCGAACGCGCCGGCGCGATGGCGGCCTACGGCGCCACGATCGGCGCCTCGTTCGCGGTCGGACCCGCAGTCGGCGGAGCGCTGACGAGCTGGCTGAGCTGGCGGGCCGTGTTCTTCATCAACGTGCCGCTCGGCGTCGCCGCGCTACTTGGCACCCTTGCCTGGGTCCGGGAGTCACACAGTGCTCACGCCCGCCGGCTCGACTGGCCCGGACAGATCACCCTCACCGGCGGGCTGCTCCTGCTCGTACTGGCCCTGCTGCGCGGCAATGTCGACGGCTGGGCCAGCCTCCGCTCACTGGCCGAGCTGGCGGGTTCCGCCATCCTGCTGACGGGCTTCGTGGCGATCGAATCCAGGGTCAGGACCCCGATGCTTCCCCTCGGGCTGTTCCGCAGGCCGGACTTCACCGCGGCACAAACCGCCGCGTTCGCGATCTCCTCGTCCTTCTTCGCGCTCTATCTCTATACAACCCTCTACCTCCAGGACGTACTGCACCTGTCGGCGCTCGACGCCGGGCTCGTCTACCTGCCGGGATCGATCCTGCTGTTCGTCGTCTCCGGAGCCAGCGCGCCGCTCGGCGCCCGGGTACGGCCCGGCCTGGTCGTCTCCGCCGGGCTGGTGCTGATCGCGATCGGGCTCGGCCTGATGACAATCGTCGGGCCGCACTCGAGCTGGGCAGCGATCCTGCCCGGTGATCTCGCCGTGTGCATCGCCACGGGACTCGTCAACCCTGCCCTCGGGATAATCGCGCTCGGAGCCGCATCCCAGCACAGCAGCGGCTTGCTGGCGGGAGTCAACGATGCCTTCCGGCAGGGCGGTCTCGCGGTAGGAGTCGCGATGTTCGGCGCGCTGGTTCCCGCCGGCGCCGCGCTCGGCCACGGCTCACCCAGCGCCTACGTCGGGGCGCTGCACGACGCGCTATTTCTCGGAGCCGGGGTCGCGACAGCTGGAGCGACCATCGTGTGGACGCTGATCGGGCGCCGACCGCGCCGGCCCGCGGTCCAGTCCGCCGCCGAGGCAATGCCAAACCCAGCCTAAGCCGCTGCTCGCCAGATAGAGCCGCTACGGCGGATGCGCCCCGAGTGCCTTCACCAAACGGTCGCGGCAGCCGGTCCCGGGCGGGCGGACAGCCGCACCAGCTTCCCCGATCTCACCCCACCACAACGAGAGGAAAACCATGTCTCACCTGGCAACCATCACCCAGCGGCCGAGCCACTACGCTGCCGCGCTTCACGGCAAGATCGTCCTACCCGAGCACGGCGCCTATGACGTCTCGCGGCGCGCCTGGAACCTTGCTGTGGATCAGCGGCCGGCCGCCATCGTGTTTGCGGAGACGACCGAGGACGTGGTGAGCGCCATTCTGTTCGCCGCCCAGCACGGCCAGCGGATCGCCCCCCAGGGGACCGGCCACAACGCCGACCCCCTCGGACCGCTCGAGGACACGATCCTGCTCAAGACCGAACGGATGCGAGAAATCACGATCGAGCCGGTCACCCGCACCGCGCGCGTGGAGGCAGGCGCAGTGTGGCTCGACGTCGTCGAAGCAGCGGCCAAGCACGGTATGGCCACGTTGGCAGGTTCCTCCCCCGACGTCGGAGTGATCGGCTACGCCCTCGGCGGAGGCGTGAGCTTCCTCGGGCGCCGATACGGGCTGGCCAGCAACCACGTCAGGGCGATCGAACTCGTCACCGCAGACGGCCAACAGCTCCGGGTCGACGCCGAGCACCAGTCCGAGATGTTCTGGGCCCTGCGGGGCGGCGGCGGCAGCTTCGGGGTGGTCACCGCCATTGAGCTGCAGCTCTTCCCGATCACGCACGCGTACGCCGGGCACCTCTGGTACCCGATCGAGCGGGGCTGCGAGGTACTGCACGCCTGGCGGCAGCTGACCGCCGGGCGCGATCTACCCGACGAGCTGACGACGGTCGGGCGGTTCCTCAACCTCCCGCCGGCTCCGGAGATCCCGGACCCGATCCGCGGGCAGTCATTCGTCATCGTCGAGGCCTACCACATCGGAAATCCAGCGCAGGCCGACGAGCTGCTCGCGCCGCTGCGGCGGCTCGGTCCGATCAACGACACGATGGCAAAGGTGCCGATGCCGGCGCTGAGCCACCTACACATGGATCCGCCGCACCCTGTGCCGGGCGCGGGCGACGGGATGATGCTCGCCGAGCTGCCGTCGGACGCGGTCAACCGGTTCGTGCAGACCGCAGGAGAGCAGGCGGCGTTCCCGCTGCTGTCGGTGGAGCTGCGCCACCTAGAGGGCGAATTGGGACGCCGGCGTCTCGACGGCGGCGCGCTCTCCTCGATCGACGCGGCGTACGCCCTCTACGCGGTCGGCATGGCGCCCATACCCGAAATGGCGCTAGCGGCGCGCGCACAGATCACCGCCCTCAAGCAAGCGATGGCCCCCTGGAAGGCGCCGCACATGTACCTGAACTTCGCCGAGACATCGATTGACCCGGCGAGCCTATGGGACACGGATGCCTATGACCGGTTG
>JAFAZZ010000025.1 GCA_019239375.1 Solirubrobacterales bacterium
CGGTCGAGCAGGTCGACGTGCGAGCGCTCCGCCCGGTGCGTGTCTCGGATCTCGTTGAGCAGGCGGGGCAGCGAGTAGATCGCCACCGACCGCCCCGCCTCGAGCGCGGCCTTGGAGACAAGCATCGCCAGCGTGGTCTTGCCGGTCCCGACGGGCCCCATGAACCACAGTCCGCGTCCGGCATCCAGATGTTCGTCGATCCGGTTGCCGAACCGACGTGTCGCCGCCACGACGGCCGGATCGATTTCGGTCACCGGATAGCGCTCGAACGCCACGTCGTGATAGCGACGCGGGATCACCGCGGACAGGCTGCGCGCCTTGCGCAGTGCGATGATCTGCCGGCGGCAGCGACAGTCGTAAGCGGTGTTCGAGGCTTCGTCGTAGATGAGCCCGCCGCCGTCGCAGAGCTCGTAGGGGCAGTGACCCATGCCGCGCGATCCGCCCGCCCGAGTGCCGGCCCGCCGCGCTGCGCCCGCCCGGGCGCCCGCCCCCGAATCAACCTCCGACCAGCTCATCGATCTCCGGCCGATCTCGATAGCGGCTCATCCCGCGAAGCGCTCGCCGGCGTAGTTCATGAACTTCGGGTACTCCTTCTGGAATGTGAGCACCACGTCGCCGACCGGCCCGTTGCGATGCTTGGCGATGATGATGTCGGCCTCGCCCGGCCGCTCGGAGTCCTTGTCGTAGTACTCCTCGCGGTAGATGAACATGACGAGATCGGCATCCTGCTCGACCTGTCCGCTCTCGCGAAGGTCAGACAGGATCGGTCGCTTCTCGTGTCGCTGTTCGACCGCGCGGCTCAGCTGAGAAAGCGCGATCACCGCGACGTTCAGCTCACGGGCCAGCGACTTCAGGCCGCGTGAGATCTGACCTACCTGCTCGACGCGGCTCTCGACGCGGCCCTCGTGCCGCATCAGCTGGAGGTAGTCGATGATGATCAGCCCCAGGCCGCCGTCGAGCTGATGGTGCAGGCGACGCGCCTTGGCCCGAACCTCGAGGACGCCGGTATCGCTCGAGTCGTCGATCCACAGCGGTGCTTCGGAGAGGCGCTGGCAGGCGGCCAGGATCTTCGGCCACCGGGTCTCTGCGACGCGGCCCCGGCGTAGCTCCTCGCCGCGGATTCGCGCCTGCGAGGCGACGAAGCGCTGTGCCAGCTCGGACTCGGACATCTCGAGCGAGAAGAGCGCCACCGGGCTGGGGTTACGCGAGGGGTGCCCAACGCCAAGCACGGCGTTCTCCGCGATGTTGGCAACCAGCGCCGATTTGCCCATGGACGGACGCGCCGCGATCACGATCAGGTTGCCGGGCTGGAAGCCGCCGGTCAGCTCGTCGATGTCCTTGAACCCGGACGGCGTCCCCGTCAAGGGTGTCTTGAGCGTCGACAGCCGGTGGAGCTTGTCGGTCTCCTCGTGGAGCACCTCGGCGATCGGGCGAAACTTCTTCTGGCGATCGTCGTGCGCCACCTCGAGTACCGACCGCTCGGCCCGCTCGACCAAATCCCGCGGTGGCGCCTCCCGCGACAGCACGCTGGCCTGGATCTCGTAGGAGGTGGTGAGCAACGCCCGCAGCTGCGCGTTGTCGCGGACGATCTGGCCGTACTCGCGCGCGTGACCAGCGGCGGGGACCCAGCCGGCCAACTCGTCGATCGCGGCCGGGCCGCCGATCTCCTCGAGCTTCCCCCGTTGCCGGAGCGTCTCGCCGACCGTCAGATGGTCGATCTTGCGGTCGTTCTCGTAGAGCTGGATCATCGCTGCGAACACCGCGCCGTGTTGCTCGCGGTAGAAGTGCTCCGGTCTCAGGTGCTGCTCGACCAGCAGCCCATGCAGGTGTCGCTCATCGAGCAGCACCGCGCCGAGGACCGACTTCTCGGCCTCCAGGTTGTGGGGCGGGACGGCGATTGTCTGAACGGCGCTCACGACGATCCGAGTCTAGGTTCGCGGCAGGCGTCAGCACGCGAGGCCACCCCGCAAGCAGCGACACTTCCGTGCAGAGGCCGCTTGCAGAGACGATCCATGCCCGGGCGGCCGGAGGGCGCTCCCGGACGAGGCCACGAACGCCCCGCCGCATGTGTCAGCGCGAGCGCTAATGACGGGAGCGGTGCTAGTTGGCTGCGACGACCATGGTCTTGACGGCCGCGGTCACCTCGTCGGTGACCTCGACCACGACCATGTATGTGCCCGTGTGGCGGATCGGCTCCTCGAGATAGACCTTGCGCCGGTCGATCTTGATTCCGCGCGCGTCCCGAATCGCGTCGGCGATGTCCTGCGTCGTAACCGATCCGAACAGCCGGCCATCGTCACCGGCCTGCTGAGGGATGGTCAGGACGGTGCGTCCGAGCAGCGCGGCGTTCTCCTTCGCCCGGTTCTCGGCCTCCTGCACCGCCCGCTCAGCCTCCTCGCGTCGGCGCCGGGCCGCCTGCACCGACGCCGAGGTGGCCGGCTCGGCCAGCTTGCGTGGAAGCAGGTAATTGCGCAGGTAGCCGGGCGAGACGTCGACCACTGTCCCCTTCTCGCCGAGCGAGTCAACGTCCTGAAGCAAGATCGCCTGCGGCATCGTTCGCCTAGCCTCGTCCTCGCCGGTGCGCCGGCCTACTCGGACCGCCGGCCTCCACCACCACCGCCGCCCGTGTCGGAAACGTACGGCAGCAGAGCCAGCTCGCGCGCTCGCTTGACCGCCCGCGCCACCTGGCTCTGGTGGCGCCGGCAAGCGCCGGTGATCCGGCGCGAGCGGATCTTGCCGCGCTCCGAGATGAACCGGCGCAGCATCGAGATGTTCTTGTAGTCGACCTGATCGATCTTGTCCCGGCAGTAGGGACACGGCTTACGGCGCGAGGAGGTCTGGGCACCCTTCCGGTCGCGCCGGCGAACCGGCCGTCTACGCTGCTTTGCCACGCTGGATCACCTGCTTGCTCGCTGTATCGCTTTCCTAGAACGGAATGTCGTCGTCGGATACTCCGGCAGCCACAGGAGCGGTCTCGAAGTCACTGGTGTCGGCGGGAATATCGCTCTCCGGCACCCGGATGCGGCTGGAGTAGCCGTTCCCGTTCCCGTTGCCAGTGTCCTCGCGACTGCCGAGGAACTGCACGTTCTCAGCGATGATATCGACGGATTGGCGCTTCTGTCCCTCCACTTCGTATTCGCGCCAGTCCAACCGGCCGTCGATCGCCACCGGACGACCCTTCTTCAAGTACTGCCCGCAGCTCTCGGCCTGGCGGCCGAACACCGTAACGTCGAAGTAGTTGGCCTTGTCCTCCCAGTCCCCGGTGGAGTTGTTCTTGCGGCGTGCGTTGACCGCGAGTCTGAGCTTGCAGATCGATGTTCCCGTGTTCGGCGTCGAACGCATATCAGGATCTTTGGTCAGGTTTCCGGTTAGTACGACCCGGTTGATGTTCATGGCGTGGCTCCTTTCCAGAGACGCGTTGAAGCTTGTCGGCCGAGTCTAAGCACGCCTCAGGCGGCAAATCGGGCCCTGCCCGGAAAATGGACAGACAAGTCGCAGTCGCCTCGCAGAGCCGTATCAGGCCGTGGCAATGGCGTTGCAGGCGAGGACAGGCCGCGGCCCGGACGACGGCCGCGTGCTACCGATTCGCCGGCGAGGGCGGGTCGCCGAAGACTCACCGGCGAAGGCGGCGCTTATGACTCGCTGGTCGACTCCGCGGCGCTCGCCGGCGGTGCGGCGGTGGCCACCACGGGTGGCGGCGAGTCCGGCGCGGCCGGGGTGCCGGCCAGGTTCTTGATCACCCGGAACCGGACGACGCCATCGGCGATCTTCAGATCGTGGGACAGGGTCTCGATCAGCGTGGGGGGACCGGTGAATTGCAGCAGGTGGTAGTCGGCGTCGGGCTGATGCCGGATCCGGTAGGCGAGCGGCCGCTGACCCCAGTCGTCGCGGCGCTCGATCGAACCCTGCGCGCCGGTGATCATCGATTCGACGTCGGAGAGGATCTTGGTCCGCTGCTCCTCGGGAGCCGTGGTCGAGAGCAGCAGCATCAGGTCGTAGAGGGGGGATTGCGTGGCCATCGGCGACGGTCGACTATAGCGAGACACCCACTAGCGTTGACGCCAAGCATGCCGCGGGACAGCTTGCCCATCCTCGACTTCGCCGCCCGGACCGCCTGGGAAAACTGGCTGCAAGAGCATCACGCAGCCTCCCAGGGCGTGTGGCTGAGGATCGCCAAGAAGGCGTCGGGGATCCCCACGGTGACCCACGCCGAGGCGCTCGAGGAGGCGCTGTGCCACGGCTGGATCGACGGGCAGAGGGCGCCGCTCGACGACACGTTCTTCCTCCAGCGCTTCACCCCGCGGCGCGCCCGCAGCAAGTGGTCGCAGATCAACCGCCAGAAGGCGGTCGAGCTGATCGAGCAGGGGAGGATGAAGGCAGCCGGCCTGGCTCAGATACAGGCCGCCCAGCACGACGGGCGCTGGGAAGCCGCCTATGCGCCGCAGAGCAGCCTGACCGTTCCCGAGGACTTCCAGCGGGCGCTCGACGAGAACCCCGCCGCCCAGGAGTTCTTCGCCACCCTGCGGGGCGTTCGCCGTTACAGCTTCATCTACCGGATCGAGGATGCCAAGCGCCCGGAGACGCGCGCGCGACGGATCAAGGAGTTCGTGGCGATGCTGGCGGAGGGCCGGACCCACCACTGATCGCCTCAACGGCGCGGAACCCCCAGCCACACCCTGAGCGACCTCCACCGACCCACCGCACCCGCAGCGACCCCCCGGAGCGACTGCACCCGCAGCGACCCCCCGGAGCGACTCCCACCGCCCCTCGTCGCCGGCGCGGCCCGCGCGGCTCTACGCCTGCACCTGCCCCTTGCGCTGGATATCCGCCAGCTGCTCGTCGATCCAATCCCCCGGATTACGCGCGGTGACGATCGACTTGAGCCCCTGCAGCCTCCGTTCCCGCTCCTCGTCCGGCATCGTGAGCGCGGCGTGGATCGAGTCCGCGAGCTCCTGGATGTCGAACGGGTTGACCGACAGGGCATAGTCGCCGAGCTCCTCGTGGGCGCCCGTGTTCTCGCTCAAGATGGACACGCCGGCGCGACCGTTGACCATCGGGCCCTCCTTGGCCACCAGGTTCATGCCGTCGAACATCGCGTTGACCATCAGCACGTCGTAGTGCTTATAGGCGGCGACCGCCTCCTCGAGATCGTCGCGCAGCTTCAACTGGATCGGCATCCAGTCTGGTGACCCGTGCCGGTGGTTGACCACGGCCACCACCGCCTCGATCCGCTCCAGATACTCGGCGTACTCGGGCACGTCGGTCCGCGACGGCATCAGTTGG
This sequence comes from Solirubrobacterales bacterium, assembly GCA_019239375.1. Taxonomy (GTDB): domain Bacteria; phylum Actinomycetota; class Thermoleophilia; order Solirubrobacterales; family Solirubrobacteraceae; genus Palsa-465. The sequence goes on from JAFAZZ010000025.1 coordinate 5,284, forward strand.
GCGATGAACGTGACTCGTTCGCGGAATTCCGGGTGCTGCTGCAAGAACAGATCGAACGCCCCGAACCCCCTCAGGACGTTCTTCGACAGGTCAGCCCGATCGACCCGGAGGATCAGATGATCGCGGCGCCGGTGCAGCAACTCATCCTCGAACTCCCGCACCCGGTCGCGTTCCGCCACGCTCTGGACACCTGCCGGATCGATCGGCAGTGGATAAGAGCGCACCCAGATCTCGCGCTCGTCGCGATGCACCACGCCTGCCTCGTGGTCCACCTCGAGCCCGAGCAGGTCCTCGCAGCACTGCAGGAAATTCCGCCGGTAGGACCGTGTGTGGAAGCCGATGATGTCGTTGGACAGGATCCCGTGGTAAATCTCGTCCCGCATCACCGCCGGCAGCACCCGCCAGGAGTCCGACTGGCTCCAGGGAATGTGGACGAAGTGGGTCAGGAACACGTCCGGACGCCCGCGACGAATCAACCCCGGCAGCGTGTACAGGTGATAGTCGTGCACCATGACGACCGGCCGCTCGAGCCCCTCGATCTCCTCCATCACCGCGCGGGCCAGATCCTCGTTGACGGCGTTGTAACCGAACTCGAAGGCCTCGGTCTCGTTGCGCCGGATGTCCGGCGCGTTCGACAGGTCCCACAGGTAGTGCTGGATGAACCACAGCATTGGGTTCGCGGTGATGTTGTAGAAGCGGTCGTAGGCGTCGGGATCCGAGGCGACGAGCTTGACCCGGTACTCGCCGCCGCCCGGAGCCTCGACGGTGAACGGCTTGCCCTGATGCTCTTCCGTCGCCGCCACGTCCTCGTCGGTCATCGCCGAGGCAATCCAGGTCACGTCGCGGTGTGAGGCCAGCCCGATCAGCGCGGTCACCAAGCCACCCGTCCCACGGCGAATCTCGCCATCGGGCCCAAACGTCACCGGACCCCGGTTCGAGACGAGCACGAGCGGTGGGCCGGAAGACGACACCGAAGATCACGCCTCCAACCGCTCGAACAGCTCGAGCCAGTCGCGCAGCAGCCGCGGCATCAGGAACTGCTTACGGACCGTTTCCTTGCCGGCCCGCCCCAGCCGCTTGCCGAGTCCCGGGTCGCGCAGGATCTCCAAGGAGCGCGCTGCGCACTCGTCCACGCTACCCACCAGAAAACCAGTCTCACCGTCCGACACCTGCAAGGGAATGCCTCCCACCGCGCCCCCGATTAGCGGCCGCCCCTTCCAGATCGCCTCGGTCACCGTCAGCCCGAACCCCTCGCGCGTGGACTTCTGTATCACCACGTCGCAGTGAGATTGGAACGCGTTGACTTCAATCGCCCCCACATTGTTCAGGTTATTCAATATGTGAATGTCCGGGTCACCATCGGCGTGCGCCACCGTCGCGTTGAAGTAGTCCCATCCCTCGGGATCGTCGGTGGCCATCGACCCGACAAGCGCGAGCTGGACCTCGGGCATCTCAGCCTTGACGATCCGGTACGCGTCGATCACACCCAGTGGGTCTTTCCACGGGTCGAAGCGCGAAACCTGGCACAGCAGCGGACGATCGACGTCGATCCCGAACTGGTCGCAGATGTAGACGGCGTCTTCGGGCGAGAAGGCCATGTTCTTGGGCGCGAGCGGATCGATCGCCGGCGGGACGATGTGCGCGCTCCCGTCCATGCCGGAGGGTACGTACTTGCCCATGTGGAATACGGCGGCCGGATACGGCTCCAGGTACGGAAGCAGGCGCGCCAGCGTAGCCGGGTTTGGGGTCGACAGGTCAATATGGCAGCGCCATACCCAGCGCCGCGACTTCTCTGCCACCAACGAGGCGAGCGCGGCCGGCTGGGGATCGTGCACGATGCATACGTCCCAGCCTTCCGAGAGCTCGCGCGCGTTGATCTCGTTGTAGCGGCGCCACGTGTCCCACTGCTCATCGGTCAGCTCCTGCGGGTTGCCTTGGAGTGCGTTGTGCATCACCTTGGTCGCGTTGAAGAACTCCTCGCGACCGTAGATCACCTGCCACTCGGCCTCCAGGCCGACGTCGATCATCAGCGGGACCAGCGTGTACAGGATCTCCGAAACGCCGCCGCCGAACGCGGTGGCCGACACGTGCAGTACCCGCTTGCCCTTAAGTCGCTCGGCGCGCGACCGGATCTCGTTGGCCAGCACGCGTCCGACGATGCTCGCGTAATCGGCGAGGTGCTTGTGGGGAACGGTGACCGGCTGCAGCATGACGATGTGGATCGCGCCAGTAATAGCGACGGCGGGACGATAGCGACCCCAGCGCGGGGCCACATGTCTTAGGTCGGCAGCTCGAGCGTGAACGTCGTCTCGCCGGGGCGCGAATCGACCGATCCGACCCTCCATGCCCTCGACCAGCTCGCTGGCGATGTCGAGCCCCAACCCTCGATCCCTGGGCGTCGTTGGCGGTGTAGAAGGGCTCGAAGATCCGCCCCAGCGCCGGCGGAGCGAAGTTGATCCGCATCTCGCCGGTTTGAGGCGGCGCCTCGGCCCCCGCATCACGTCGAAGCCCTCCTCGCGCAACGGATATGAGAGCAGCGGATGGATCGACTGCTCGTCGTCCACGAGCAGGATGCGCGCCGAGCGATCTGCCACTCAGTCCTTCCTGTTTGCAGCAAACGGGTAGTGCCAGCGGCCACCGTCGCCCGGGTGGCGGGTTACCCTCAGCCAGGCATGCTCGACCCGCGGATCTACCGAAACGGCATGATGATCGTGGTCTTTGCCCTGATCGTCGTCGCGTTCTCGTTCGGCAGCCAGGCCGCGCCGCTCAGCGCCACGCTCGTGCCCGACTCCTTCAACGGGCTGGGCGCCTACGCCACGATGAACTCGCTCGCGGCGCGCTATCCGGATCGAAAGCCCGGATCGGAGGGCGACAACCAGGTGGCCGACGTTGTGGCCGGCGCGCTCACTTCCGATGGCTTTCTCGTCCGCCGCGCTGCCTTCAGCGCGCGCACAGTGGACGGGCCCCGGACGATCCAGACCGTCACCGGGACGATCGCGGGGACCACGCCCGGCACGATCGTGGTGGTCGCGCACCGCGACTCACCGCGGCCGGGCTCGCTGGCGGATCTTTCCGGCACCGCCGTGCTCCTCGAACTCGCCCACGACCTGAGCTCCCAGAGCCAGCAGCGCTCGATCGTGCTCGCCTCGACGAGTGGGCAGATCGGGGCGGCGGGGGCCGCGCAGCTCGCCGGCACGCTGCCGGCGCCGGTCGACGCGGTGATCGTACTCGGCGACATGGCGGGCACCCAGGTGCGCTCACCGGCCGTCGTGCCGTGGTCTGATACCCAGTTGGTCGCGCCGCCGGTGCTGCGTAATACGGCCGCCGCCGGGCTCTCTCAGCAGGCGAACGTCACCGCCTCGGACGAAAGCCTGCCCGGCCAGTTCCTGCATCTGGCCTTCCCGCTCGCCGCTTCAGAGCAGCGTCCGTTCGCCGCCGCGGGTGATCCGGCGGTGCTCGTGTCGACCTCCAGCGCCCGTGTGCCGGCGCCCGCCGAGCTAACCAACCCGGGCCAGATCGGCGCCTTCGGGCGAACCATCCTGCAGACCGTGACCGCGCTCGGGACTGGGCCTCCCGTCCCGGCGCCGTCCTCCTACCTGCGTTGGCAGGGAAAGCTGATCCCGGCGTGGGCGATCCGCGTCCTGGTGCTGGCGCTGATCCTGCCCGTGCTGGCCGCCACGGTGGACGGACTGGCTCGGGCGCGGCGGCGTGGTCACGACGTCGCTCGCTGGATCCTCTGGGTGCTGTCGGCTTCCCTGCCGTTCGTGCTCGCCGCACTGGCCGTGGTTGGTCTGCGCGCCGCCGGCGTTATCGATGCCGTGCCCGGGCCGATCGGCGGTGATGCCCTTGCCCTTGGTGGCAAAGCCGTGGGCGTCCTCGCTGGGTTGGGATGTCTAATCCTCCTCGGGTTTGCTGTCTGGTGGCGGGTCGGGCGACGCATCTGGTGTTCCCAGGACACCACGCCGGATCGCAAACAGGCCAACGGTGGCGGGGCCGCCCGGCGCCACGCCGGGCCTGACGACCAGGCTTCGCCCGGGGCGGCCGCGGCCTTCCTGCTCGTTCTGTGCGCGGGAGCCCTGGTGATCTGGGTGAGTAATCCGTTCGCCGCCGCCCTGATCGTTCCCGCCCTGCACCTCTGGCTGTGGATCGTCGCCCCGGAGCGGCGCTTGCGCGTGCCCTGGGCGGTCCTGCTGTTCGTGGCCGGGCTGGCGCCTGGCATCCTGGGGGCCTACTACTACGCGAGCGTGCTGGGCCTTGGCCCCGCGGCGGCCGCCTGGAATGCCGTCCTGATGCTCGCGGGAGGCAGCGTCTCGCTGACGAGCGCGATCGAATGGAGCATCGTGCTGGGCTGTGTGGTGAGCCTGGCCCTGATGATCGTGCGGATCGCCCGCCAACCGCGGCCACGCCCCGCCGAGACGCCGATCACCGTGCGCGGGCCTGTCACTTACGCCGGTCCAGGCTCGCTCGGCGGCACCAAGTCCGCGCTGAGGCGATGAAGACACGAGTACAGTGACCCCATGGACCCGGCCGGGTTAAAGCAACAGATCGAGCGAGGTGAATACCGCATCGACCCGACCGCGGTGGCCGAGGCCATCCTGCGCCGGCTGGCTCAGAGCGAGTGCTCGTATCCGGCCAGCGGGCTGGTCGCGTCGGCGAACACGACGCCGGGCGGTCCCTTCTTAACAGACCCGATCCAGGTCATGTTGCTGAGCTGGCTCGCGCTCCGGCCTGGCAGGCAAACGCACAACTCGTAGTCCTCACCCGCGGTGACGGCGAAGGCCGCCGGGTCAACGTCCAGTTCACGCGCCACCTCGACTACGCCCGGGGCCAGCGGCAGCGCCGAGAGCCGCAGCTCGAGCCGAAGCCCGCTGCGGCGCGCCAGGTGCGCCGCGTCGGTGGCCAGGCCGTCGGATAGGTCGATCATCGCGCTCGCGCCGCGTTCGGCCAGCTCGCGACCTTCCTGTAGACGCGGCCAGGGCCGTGCGTATCGCTGTCGCAGCAACGCTGCCGCTTGCCCGTCAAGCCCGCTACCGGCGCGGCCCTCGAGCAGCGCGAGCCCAGCTCCGGCCGCGCCCAAGGTGCCCGTCACCGCCACCTGGTCGCCGGGCCGCGCGCCGTCGCGTCCCACCAGCTCGCCCGCGTCGCGCGCCCAGCCCACCACCGTGAACGAGACGGTCAGCGCCGGCGCCCGCGTCACGTCGCCGCCGGCGATCGTGATCCCAACCGCATCGGCCAGCTCCCCGGCCCCGTCGACCACCGCCACCGCGTGCTCGACCTCGAAGCCGGACGGAAGGCCAAGCACCAGGTACGCCTCGCCCGGGCGCGCGCCCATCGCCGCCAGGTCCGATGCCGCAGCCGCCAGCGCGCGATGGCCAATCTCCTCGGGCGTCAGCTGATCTGAGCGGAAGTGCACGCCCTCAACCATCGCGTCGACCGAGGTCACCGCGTAGCGGTCGGCCCGCACCACCGCGGCGTCGTCGCCCAGCGTGCGGACGACGCGTCCGCCGGCTCCCGCAAGCCGACGCTCGAGCGCCTCGATCAGCTCGAGCTCACGCATCGCCCCGGCGAGGACTCAGCGATGCCGGTAGACGATCCGCGCCCGATCGAGGTCGTACGGCGAGAGCTCGACCCGGACGCGATCCCCCGGCAGGATGCGAATCCGGAAGCGGCGCATCTTCCCGGCCACGTGACCGAGCACGACGCGATCCATGTTGTCGAGCTTGACGCGGAACATCGCGTTCGGCAGAGCCTCG
>JAFAZZ010000033.1 GCA_019239375.1 Solirubrobacterales bacterium
GTCCTCGTCGTACACCGGGGGCTCGTCCCAGTCGCTCGCGTGACGGGAACCCGAGGGCGGGTCCTGCCCGCGCCGGTATTTGCCGGACAGAAGGCCGCCGGCGAGCGGACTCCAGATCAGCACTCCGAGCCCCTGATCGAGCGCCGACGGGACGATCTCGTACTCGGCCGACCTCTCCTGCAACGACAGATAGACCTGATGGCTCACGAACCGGGGCAGGCCCGAGCGGTCGGCGATGCCGAGCGCCTTCATCACCTGCCAGCCGGCGAAGTTCGAGCAGCCGACGTAGCGCACCTTGCCGCTCTCGAGGAGGTGCTCGAGGGCGGCCAGCGTCTCCTCGAGGGGCGTCTGTCCGTCCCATTCGTGCACTTGGTAAAGGTCGACGTAGTCGGTTCCCAGCCGGCGCAGGCTGGCCTCGCAAGCCGCGATCAGATGGTGCCTCGAGAGGCCGGCGTCGTTTTCACCGTCCCCCATCGCGAAGCGAGCCTTCGTCGCGAGCAGCACCTGGTCGCGCCGCCCGTTCAGCGCGCGTCCAACGATCTCCTCGGCCGCTCCCTGCGAGTAGACATCGGCGGTGTCGATCAGGTTCACGCCGGCGTCGAGCGCCATCTCGATCTGGTGCCGGGCGCCCTCATGGTCGGTTTCCCCGACCGCGCGAAACTGGCCGCGGCCTCCAAACGTCATGGTCCCGAGGGTCAGGCAAGAGATGCGCAGGCCAGAGCGACCCAGCTGTCGATATTCCATGTTCCGCCGGCCTCCAGTTCTTGTGTATCGGAGCTAAAGGTGCACGGCACAGGCTTCGTCGGCCTCAGACTCACCGAAGCATCTAGACCGTAAAAGGACGCACCGCTCGGCCGTATCTACCCCGCCAGTACGAACAGAAGCCGACCTAGCCCTAGCCGCGAGCAATCAAGGCGCTGCTGGCACTACCACTGCCAGCCCGGTCCGGCTCGCCGGGCTCGGGATGGTGGCCCGCTCAGCGGCGTGCACGGCGTCAGCGAGCTGTCGTCGAGGTCATGACTTCACTCAGTGGGCTCGTTGAGCGCCCGAGAATATGCGCTGCGACCACAATGCTGTTGACGATGCGGTCGGTCTCCTCGGCGAGGGGCGTCTCGCCGCCTACCCGCCAGGCCAGCGCCTGCTGGGTCTCGCGCAGTGGTGGCAGGTCTGCCGGGGGTTGGCGATGTCGCATGGCGCTTGCCAGCTCTGCGAGCGCCGTGTCGAGCTCACGGGCGATCATGCGCGCCTCCTCGGGTGCGGCGGACGGCCTGTCCTCCTCGAAGTGCGCCTCGAGTGCGAGGGCCCCGTCTGCGAGGCGACGCAGGCTGGCCAAAAGCCCGGTTGCATCAGCGGTACCGAAGCCAACTTGGTCTCCAGTGGGCTCAAACAGCGCGCGCTGGACCGATGCCTCGGCATTAGTCCGGGCAACCCGCGCTCGCGCTCGCGCCGAGCGGACCGCTTCGCTGTCACATGCGTGTCGGTCGAACCAAGATTCGAACAGGCTATGCACGTATGCCCGGTCAGCCTCGATCAGCGCGGCAGTCGTATCGGGTAGCGTGGAGCGCTCCCACGTGGGCCAAAGCGCATAGAGCGCCAAGGTCAAGGTTGCTCCGATCGTGGTGTCGAGCAGCCGGTCAATCGCCGTGGCGGACTCGGGAATCCCCCCGAGCGCCACGAGAAAAATGATCCATGCCGTCATCGAGACGGTGAACAGGGCGTAATTGGCATACAGGAACGCGAAGATCGCGACCGCGACCAAGGTAGCGAGCGCGGCTAGGGCGTATGGGCCAGGGTTCAGGGCGGCGGCAATCAGGGTCGCGAGCACGGCGCCTAATGCTGTTCCGACGTATCGCTGGAGCCCGCGGGTGAACGTGGACCCATAGTCCGGGCGGAGCACGAACAACACCGTGAGCGGGACCCAGTACCCGCGCGGCAAGTCGAATACGCGGTAGATGGTGCCCGCGAGTGCGATCGTGACGCTCAACCGAACGGCGTGCCGGAACGCGCTCGAGCGCCGGGTGAGGTTGGCGCGCAGGATTGGCCACGGTGGATGCACGCCCAGCTCTGGCCGCCGCGATCGCTTGTGGCGGACGGGGTCCTCTGGCGGTGTTCCCTCGCCCTGCCACGACGTGGCCAGGTCGACCGCGCTGCGCAGCTCCGCTCGGATCGAGGCCGTGCGGTGCAGAACTGCCTCGAGCTCGTCGGCATGATCGACGTCTCCCGCGGCGCTGCGGCGCTCAAGCTCCTCGCCAAGCGCGTCAACTGACACATCGAGGCGGCTCCGTATCGAGTCTGCGTCGGCCCGCCAGCGGCAGGCTTCAAGCGCATCCGCGACGGCCGCGAGCGCGTCAGCTCCCGCGGCGCGGCCCGGCGCGAAGGCGCGGACGGCGAGCCCCGCATCCCACGTCTCGATCCTCTCGCGCGCGTTGCGGAGGGCTATCACGTCGAGGTGAATCTGATCAGCCTCGTCGACCAGGACGCGAAACGCCTCGCCCGCCGGGCTTGGGACCGCCAGGCGACCCTCTGCAGCATCGATCGCTTCCCGAGCCCCGTTGAGCGCTCGCAATACCGGGACCCGATCGTCTGCGTCGTGTAGGCCGCGAACCCATGCCGCCAGCGCACGGTACAGCTTGGCTATCGCAGCGCGCTCGGGAAGGTGTGCATGCGCGCGCCATAGGACGAGCACCAGGACGATCGAGAGCACACCGCCGGCAAACACGAGCGCGCCATGCTCGAACGATCGTCGTGCGTCACCCGGATAGCTGGCGACAAGCGTCATGGCCAACGGTGACATGAGCGCCACGAAATATGCGGGGAGGCTGATCGCAATGAACATTCCGGCGCCGAAACACCACAGCGTGAGCAACGCAACCGCGATGACGTCGTAGCCGCCCGTGAGCTCACCCACAAACGTGGAGACAGCGGCGCCGGCGGCCGCGAGCAGCATCGCGGGGACGCGCCGGCGATATGGCGAGCCGGAATCGGTCAGACCCACGAGCCCAGCGCCCACCGAAATCGCCAACCCGTCGACGAGATGGCCGGTGGCGATGCCCACAAACAGCGGAACGCCCACCCCGACCGCGAACCGGATGCCCCGCGCGATCTGTAACTGGGTGCGGTCAAACCGGACAGCTTCCCGAACGATGCGCCACGCACCGCTCATCGCTACCCGAAAAGCTCCAGCGCCACAGCCCCAACGCTACCGGCAAACCAAGCCGCGCCGGCGCGCTTCCAACAGGTCGAGTAGCTGACCGTCCGGTTTCGGGCCTCCCATGCTCCGGGGGAGATCGGCTCCCTAGGGGGAGCATCTCGGTCGGGTGCAGCGGGTCATGGGGTCCGATCATCATCCGTTTGGGATGAAGACCGCGCCCGCGGCTCGGGCGAGAATGCCTCGCGACGATCAGCCGCTGACAGATGGAGCCGCCCGCCGATGGTCAACGACCTAGCCCGCTGGCAGTTCGCCACGACGATCATCTACCACTTCTTCTTCGTGCCGGTGACGATCGGGCTGGCCTTCCTGGTCGCGGTTCTCCAGACAGCCTGGTACCGCACCGACAACCCCGATTACAAGCGGATGACGCGGTTCTTCGGGACGCTGCTGCTGATCAACGTCGCGATCGGGGTGGTCACCGGGCTCGTGCAGGAGTTCCAGTTCGGGATGAACTGGTCCACCTACTCGCGCTTCGTGGGCGGGGTGTTCGGCGCTCCGCTGGCCATGGAGGGCATACTGGCGTTCTTCCTCGAGTCGACCTTCCTCGGGCTATGGCTGTTCGGCTGGAACCACCTGCCCAAGCGGGTGCACCTGGCGACGATCTGGGCGGTTGCACTCGGCTCGCTGCTCTCGGCGATGTTCATCCTGATGGCGAACTCGTGGATGCAGCATCCCGTCGGCTACAGGCTCAATCGGAGCGGACAGGCCGTGCTCACGAACGTGTGGGCGTTGTTCGTCAACCCGACGTTCGTGTGGGGCTACGCGCACGTGGTGCTCGCCTCGCTGATCACCGGGTCTCTGGTGATGTTGTCGGTGTCGGCGTGGTACCTGCGCAAGCAAAGACACGTCGAGTCGTTCCATCGCACCGCCAGGGTGGCGCTGATCGTCCTGATCCCCGCGATCGTCATCCAATTTACGGTAGGCAATCAGCTGGGGGTGATCGAAGCCCACTACCAGCCGATGAAGATCGCCGCTTCCGAGGCGCAGTGGAGCAGCTGCAAGCCGTGCTCGTTCTCGGTAGTCCAGATCGGAGGCGGCGCCAACGATAAGACGCCATCGCAGATCATCGAGGTCCCGCATCTCCTGTCGGTCCTGGCCACCGGGACGTGGAGCGGCCCGGTCACTGGCCTGAACGAGCTCCAAACCCAATATCAGGCGAGGTACGGACCCGGCAACTACGTGCCCGACGTGTTCATCCAGTACTGGTCGATGCGGGTCATGTCGTACCTCGCTTCGCTGATCACGCTGCTGGCGCTGTGGGGCGGGTGGTTGCTCTACCGCGGCAAGCTTCGCAGTGCCCGCCTGTTCCTGTTGGTGTCCGTGTGGGCGGTGATCACGCCGTTTCTGATGAACACGGCCGGTTGGCTGCTCACCGAGAGTGGACGGCAGCCTTGGATCGTGCAGGGCCTCCAGAAGACCGTCAACGCGAATTCCCCCTCGGTGAGCGCCACAGAGATCTGGATCAGCCTGAGTGTGTTTGTCCTCTCGTACACCGTACTCGGGGCGGTCGACCTGTACCTGATGTTGCGCTACTCCCGCCATGGCCTGGCCCAAGCGGACGCCGAAGCCGCGGAGCCGAGCGCAGCGACCGCTACACCCGCCCACGCTCTGACCTACTGACTCGGATGCAGCTCCACACGATCTGGTTCATCATCATCGCCGCCCTCTGGCTCGGCTTCTTCATCCTCGACGGATACGACTTCGGGGTCGGCGCGCTGCACATGCTGATCGGCCGGACGGAGATCGAACGGCGCGTGGTGATAAACACGATCGGCCCCTGGTGGGACGGAAACGAGGTCTGGCTGGTCGTTGCCGGTGGTTCCATGTTCGCGGCGTTTCCCGGCTGGTACGCGACGCTCTTCTCGGCCGGCTATCTGGCGCTCGTGCTCGTGCTGGTGGCGCTTTTCGCTCGCGGCGTCTCGTTCGAATATCGAGGCAAGCGCGACGACCCCCGCTGGCGCGCGGGATGGTCGTTGGCTCTGACCATCGGCAGCACCCTCGTCCCACTCCTGATCGGGGTGGCTCTTGGCGACCTTCTCAACGGGCTCCCGATCAACCAGCACCACGACTTCACCGGGGACTTCTTCGACCTGCTGACCGGCTATGGGCTGATGACCGGTGTCACGCTCCTCACGCTGTGCCTGCTGCACGGCTCGACCTTCCTCGCGCTGCGGACAACGGGCGCTCTCCGCGATCGCGCCCGCACCGCCGGGCGGCTCATCGGGCTGCTCGCGGTCGTCATCAACGTCGCCTGGGTGATCTGGACGCTGGTCGTGATGGGCGGGGGAACGGTGCCCCAGCCGACTCAGATCTTCGGGGTGCTCGCGGTGATGGGCGCGACATTGCTCGCGAACACCAACTACAACGGCTGGGCGTTCGTGTCCTCCGCGGTCGCGATCGCCGCCGCCATCGGCCAGATCTTTATCGCGCTCTACCCGAACGTCATGATCTCGAGCACGAGCAAGGCGTACAACCTGACGGTCAACAACGTGGCCTCCGGGCACTACTCGCTCGTGGTGATGACGATAGTCGCCGTCCTCTTCTTCCCCGTCGTGCTGCTCTACCAGGGCTGGTCGTTCCACGTCTTCCGCCAGCGCGTCAGCGCACCTCCCGTCTCAGGAGATAGCCCCGGGGGTGCGATCGAGCACGCGGCGACACAGGCATAGTCCAGCCATGCGCGCCCTGGACCCGCGTCTGCTCCACCGCACCAGGTCGGCGCGTCCGCTGCTGTGCATCGACACCGCGCTGGGCCTCGGTGTCGCGCTGGCGGTGCTCGTGCAAGCCAGCTTGCTGGCGCGGATCGTCGGGCGGGCATTCCACGGCGTGCCAGTCCACTCCCTCGGGCCTGATTTCGCGCTGCTGGTGCTGGCGTTCGCGGCTCGAGGTGCGTGTGCCTGGGGAATGGAAGTCGCGGGGCGCCGCGCCGCCTGGAGCGTCCTGTCCGAGCTGCGGCTGGCCCTGGTCGAGAAGCGGCTGAGCACCCAGCCGATCGCGATGGACGGCACCGGCGGCGCCGAGATCGCTGCGGCCGCAGTGCAGGGAATCGAGGGATTGGAGGGCTACTTCGCGCGCTACCTGCCTCAGTTCGTGCTAGCCTCGGTGGTGCCGTTTCTCGTGATCGCCTGGGTGGCGCTGGTGGACCTGGAGGCCGCCGTGATCATGCTGCTCACGCTCCCGCTCGTTCCGGTGTTCATGTGGCTGATCGGCCTTTACACGAAGGAGCGAACGGAGGAGCGGTGGCAAGCGCTGCGGCAGCTCTCGACACATTTCCTCGACATCGTTCGTGGCCTTCCCACGCTTCGAGCGTTCGGCCGGGCGCACGAGCAGGCCGCCGTCATCGCGGCGGTCAGCGACCGCTACCGAGAAGCGACGATGGGGACTCTACGGGTCAGCTTCCTGTCAGGGTCGGTTCTGGAGCTGGCGGCCACCCTGGGGGTCGGGCTCGTTGCCGTGACGGCCGGCGTGCGGCTGGTCGACGGCGGTCTTGGGCTCCAGGCTGCCCTGACCGTGATCGTGCTCGCCCCGGAGCTGTACCTGCCGTTCCGCCGGCTCGGTGCGGAGTACCACGCGAGCGCGGACGGGCTGGCCGTCGCGGAGCGGATGTTCACGCTGCTTGACGCTCCGGCCGCCGCCGCGCATGGTGGCCCGCGACTGGCGCCGAGCCCGGCGCACGCCGCCGTCCGTTTCGAGCAGGTGTCCTTCTCCTACCCCGCTCGCGCGGGGCGGGTGCTGGACGGATTGGATCTCGAGCTGGTGCCAGGGGAAACGGTGGCGCTGGTTGGAGAAAGCGGCGCGGGGAAGAGCACCGTCGCCGCGCTGTTGCTCGGGCTGCTCGAGCCCACAGCAGGCCGCATTTCCGTGGGCGGCATCGCCCTTTCGAAGTGTCAGATGGACGCTTGGCGGCGGGAAATCGCGTGGGTGCCGCAGCATCCGACGCTGTTGCGCGCGAGCGTCGCGGACAACATCCGGCTCGGCGACCCGAGCGCTTCCGAGCAGATGGTGAAGGAGGCGGCAGCTCGGGCCGGGGCGGGGGACTTCATCAAGGCGCTGCCGGCCGGCTACGCGACGATCATCGGCGACGGTGGGCGTGGGCTCTCGCCCGGCGAACGTCGGCGGATCGGACTCGCGCGAGCGTTCTTGCGGGAGGCCCCGCTCGTCATCCTGGATGAGCCGACCGCTGATCTGGACCGGGAAAGCGTGGCCGTGGTCGCCAGTGCGATGCGGCGATTGCAGGCCGGCCGAACGATGCTGGTGATTGCGCACCGTCCTGAGCTCGTGCAGAGCGCCGACCGCGTGGTTCGGCTCGTCGACGGGACGGGGATCGTCGAGGAAGCCGCGAGAGTGGCATGACTAAGACTCTGCGCCCGCTGCTGAGGCTCGTGAAGGTGCCGCGATGGCGCCTTGCCTGGGCGGTGATCCTCGGCGCCCTGACCGTCGTGTTCGGGGTCGGACTGATGGCGTCAGCCGGGTATCTGATCTCGCGAGCCGCTGAGCGGCCTCCGATTCTTTCGTTGATGGTGGCGATCGTCGCGGTGCAGGCCTTCGGCCTCGGCCGCCCGGTCATGCGCTACCTCGAGCGGCTCGCCTCCCACGACATGGCTCTGCGCATGCTCGGCCGGGTGCGCACGCGCGTCTACGGGCGCCTCGAGCCGCTCGCACCCGCGGAGCTCGACTGCTACCGCCACGGCGACCTCCTGTCGCGGATGGTCGCCGACGTCGACGCCCAGCAGAACCTTTATCTGCGCAGCCTCGAGCCGGCCCTCGTGGCGCTTGTGGCCGGTGCCGTCTCGGCCGGTGCGGCCGCGGCCTTCCTCCCGGCCGCAGGCGTCGTACTCGCCGCCGGTCTGCTCACCGCCGGAGTCGTCGTGCCCGCGTTGTCGGGTTGGCTCGGCGCTCGCGCCGCCCAGCGGCAGGCCGGCGCGCGCGGCGAGCTCTCGGCTGAGCTGGTCGAGCTGATGCGCGCTTCGCCCGAGGTGGTCGCGTTCGGCGCCGAGCAGGCAGGACTTGCGCGCGTGCGTGCTGCCGACCGCGCGCTCGTGAAGCTGGCCCGTCGCGACGCGCTGGCCGCTGGTGCGGGCGACGGGCTTGGGTTGATGGTGGCCGGCGCGACGGTCGTGGCCGTGCTCGAGCTCGCGGTCAGCGCGTCGGCTCAGGGACATCTTGACCGGGTTCTGATCGCGACGCTGGCGCTGCTCGCGCTGGCGTCGTTTGAGGCGGTCACGCCCCTGGGCGCGGCGGCACGCGAGCTGTTCGCGACGCTCGCCGCCGGTCGCCGGCTACTCGAGCTGACCGGCGGCAAGGCCGCCGTGCAGGACTCCCCGCGGCCGGCCCCGGCTCCGAGCTGGCCGTTCGCACTCGCGCTCGAGCACGTCCGTGCCCGGTACCCACGCCAGCCGCGCCCCGCGCTGGAGGGGGTCAGCCTGCGACTCCAGGCGGGCGAGCGCATCGCGCTCCTCGGGCCAAGCGGCGCGGGCAAGACCACGATCGTGAATCTGCTGCTCCGTTTCCTCGATCCGGAAGTCGGAGCCGTCACGCTGGCGGGGCGTGACCTTCGGGACTACGATCAAGAAGGCGTGCGGCGCGTGATCGCGGTCGCCGGTCAGGACTCGCACCTTTTCTCAGCGAGCATCCGGGACAACGTCCGCCTCGCGCGACCCGACGCGAGCGACTGCGATGTCGAGCAGGCGCTCCGCCGCGCGCGGATCTGGGACTGGATAGGGGAGCTTGCTGACGGTTTGGACACGTTGGTGGGCGAGGAGGGGCGCGAGCTCTCCGGGGGCCAGCGGCAGCGGATCGTCCTGGCGCGCGCCCTGCTCGCCGACGCGCCCGTGCTGGTGCTCGACGAGCCGACCGCCCATTTGGACCCGGAGACCGCTAACGAGCTGGTGCGGGATGTGTTCTCGGCCGCCGGCGATCAGACCGTGCTCTTGATCACGCACCGCGACGAGGGGCTCGAGCTCGTCGACCGCGTGGTCAGGCTGCCC
>JAFAZZ010000091.1 GCA_019239375.1 Solirubrobacterales bacterium
CGGAGCAGTATCGGTCAATGCGCGCGCACTCAAGCGCGAGCAACGACCCGAGGATCTGGTCGGCTCCGCCCTCTTCCTGTGCGGCCCAGGGTCGGACTTCGTGACCGGACAGACCTTTGCGGTCGACGGGGGCGCCCACTTCCAGTAGAGCATGCTCGCGCGCGCCTACAACGGGATCAGCGTGAGCGGATCGGCTGCTTAGATGCCGCAGTCACCGATGAGGAGACAGCGCAACACCTACACGGCGTACAGCATCGGCTGCGCCGGCGTGTGGGGAATGATCCTCCTCCTCGGCCGCCGCCGGTTGGATTCTCACACCTGGAAGACGCTTCGAATCGTGTGTGGCGGGTGGTGGATGGGATGGACTTCGGCCACCATCGCCCGGATCGCTTATCCACCGCCCAGTACGCTTACGCCCGCAGGCGAGAAGAGGCTCCGCGTCATCTCGATCGTGCTGATTGCCCTCGGCCTTGCCAACATCTTGCGCATGTTTGCCGCCGGCAAGCGAGCGCCCGAAAGCACGCCCGGTGCCTGAGCTGAGCCGGTAGGAACCGGCAACCAGGCGCTCGTTTCGGTGACGGCACCAGGGCGGCATTGCGACCTTGGACGACCACCTGAGCTCAACCGGTCGTCGCAACAGTGACTGTTCGGGAGAACGTATCGCCTGGAGCGGATGGGAGGTGGCCCATCGGGTGACGCGGGGTGACGCGGCTGTCGTCGCCGAAGGCGCGAGCGGAGCGAGTGACTGAGCGGCGATAGCCGCGTGCGCGCCGTCGGGACTCCCGGTCGGCGCCAGCACCTCAGCGGACGCGGTCTCGCTCGCGCGTTGAGCACAGCGAGCGCGACCCTCGGTCGTGAAGGGACGCTGCGAGTTCAGGCTGCCGCTGCCAACAGGTGCTCCTCCAGCGCCTCAGCGGGCGTTCTCCACCCGAGCGTCTTGCGCGGCCGCCCGTTCAGCGCGGCTGCGACGGCGGCGAGGTCATCGGCGCTGTGCCGGGTCAGGTCGGTGCCTTTCGGGAAGTACTGGCGAAGCAGTCCGTTGGTGTTCTCGTTCGTGGCGCGCTGCCACGGGCTTCGCGGATCGCAGAAGTAGATCTGCAGTCCGGTGTCGAGGCGTAGCTGGACGTGCTGGGCCATCTCGATGCCCTGGTCCCAGGTCAGAGACCGCCGAAGTTGTTCGGGGAGCGTCGTGATCGTGTTGGCGATCGCGTCCCGAACGGCCGCAGCACCAGCACCCGTGCGCGCCGCGCTGGTCTCCGTTGCTGGGTTGTTGTGAGCTTCCAGCGGCGGGAGATGCAGCAGCATCGTGAACCGGCTCGTCCGTTCGACCAGAGTGCCGATCGCCGACCGGCCGGTGCCAAGGATCAGATCACCTTCCCAGTGACCCGGAACAGCACGGTCAGCAACTTCTGCGGGCCGTTCGCTGATCAACAGCTCGTCGGTCACGAAGCTCCGGTTACCCCGCGACGTCCTGGCCCTGGGAACCCGCAGCGCCCGGCCGGTCCGAAGACAAGCCGTCAGCTCGCGGCGCAGCGCTCCGCGGCCCTGCACATACAACGACTGATAGATCGCCTCATGAGAGATGCGCATCGACTCATCATCGGGGAAATCAACCCGGAGTCGGCTAGCGATCTGCTCCGGGCTCCAAGACTTACCCCAGCGCCGGTCCTTCCCCGGCCCGTGACGCCGCCCCCGCCACCCGACCTCCGGACCAGCAACCCTCCCGTCCGGCCGCTGCACCGATCCGGCGAGCCGGTCCTGCACATAGCCACGCAACTGCGGGTTGACCGCGAGCTTCGCCGGCTTCGGCCGTCGCGCGCGACGGTCCGCATGCGTCTGCGCGGTCGAGGCCCGGTACTCAGGCCGGCCCGTGCGAGTCGCAGCATTACGCTGCAGCTCCCGGGAGATCGTCGACGGCGCCCGACCCAGCTGACGCGCGATCTCCCGCACCCCAGCACCACGAGCGAGCAGGACCGCGATCTCCTCTCGCTCCGCGAAGGACAGATAGCGCCCAGACACCGGCGCGAGGCTGAGAGGCGGCATCCCGCCACCCTTACGAAACCACCGGACGCCAATCCCCGGCAACACCCCGGCCTCGCTCGCAGCGTCAACGCTCGAAGCCCCTCGGGCGATCGCCTCCCAGAACCGGACCCGATGCTCGCGACGACCAGCTGGTGGGTGTCCTCCGGAACGCGTTCCTGCTGCAGCGGCGCGATCCAAAGCGGCGGTTCTTCTCGGCATCGCAACTCCTCAACGTTGAGCGTTGCGACGACCGATTGAATCCGCCCCA
>JAFAZZ010000052.1 GCA_019239375.1 Solirubrobacterales bacterium
CTCGATCTCAAGCTGAGCGCCGACCACGACGCGGAGGGACTGGAACTGTGCAGCGAGATCGTCGAGCGACGCCCCGCCACGCACGTTGTGATCCTCTCCACGTTCCTCGACCAAGGCCTGTTGAACCAGTCGCTGCGACGCGGAGCCCGGGCCTACGTGCTCAAAGAGGTGGACGTGATCGAGCTGGTGCGGATCATTCGCGCCGTCTCCCGCGGCGGCTCCGGGTTCGACCGCCGCAGCGCGGCCATGCTCAGGGCATTGGCGGCCGGCGAGCGTCCGGACGCCGAGCCGGCTTTTACCGACCGCGAGCGCGAGGTCACCCGGCTCGTGGCCAGTGGCCTGACCAATCGGGAGATCGGGCGGCGGATCTTCGTGAGCGAGAGCACGGCGAAGTTCCACGTGCGCAACGTGATGCGGAAGCTCCGGGTCCACAGCCGGGCCGAGGTCGCCTACGCCGCCGGTCGCCGCGGCCTGCTCGACCGCTCGGAGTTGTAGCGGTCCGGCGAGGTGTCCTCGGCCGCCGGCGCCGCCCGATTACTCCCCGGCCGCCGGCGCCGCCCGATTACTCCTCGGTCGCCGGCGCCGCCCGATTACTCCCCGGTCGCCGGCGCCGGCCGATTACTCCCCGGTCGCCGCCCCGGCCCGATCACTCCCCGGCCGCCGGCGCCGGCTCAACACTCCCGGCCGCCGGCGCCGGCCCGCCACCCGTGGTTGCCCGCGGCCCACCATGTATTTCGCAGCAAACCTCGATCTCGCCGGCCCCGTCGGCAACATAAGCATCGTGGGGATGCTTACGTGCATAAGGCGGCCCCGCCCGGGAGAGTTTGCTGCGTTTTTCAGGTGCCGGGCCGCGCTGCGGCGGCAATCCAGGCCGCGTCGCGCGCGAGCGTCGTCCCAACCCGATGGGCTAGGCCCCGCGGCTGCGCCGCCGCGGTAGCCAGCCCTGACTCTTCCACTTCGAGCCGGGCCGCCCGGGCAGCAGCAGCACGATCACTAGTCCGATCGCCGACAGGATCAGCCCGAAGGCCAAGCCGACGCGCTCTCCATATCCCTTCCGGTCGGACACCCACGAGGCGATCGCAGCGGACAGCAGCCAGACGAACAGTAGGTAGAGCGCCTTCGCTCCGATGACCGCGAAGACGATCATGTCCCCAGGTAAGCCCTCTGCACGGCGGGATCGTTTCGCAGGTGGGCCGAATCATTGCTCAGCGCCACCTCACCCGTCTCGAACACGTAGCCTCGCTTTGAGACGTCGAGCGCGTAGTTCGCGTTCTGCTCGACCAGCAGGATCGCCACACCCTGACGGTTGATCTCGGCGATCGTCTCGTAGATCCGCTGCACGAGGATCGGAGCGATGCCCATCGAGGGCTCGTCCAGCATGAGCAGCTTGGGCCGCGCCATCAGCGCCCGGCCGATAGCCAGCATCTGCTGCTCGCCGCCCGACATCGTTCCCGCCTTCTGGCGCTCGCGCTCCTGCAAGCGCGGAAACAGGTCAAACACGCGCTCGAGATCCTCGCCGATACCACCGTCGCGGCGGCGGTACGCGCCCAGGTCGAGGTTCTCGCGGACCGTCATACGGGCGAAGCAGTGCCGTCCCTCCGGAGCGAGCGCGATCCCGCACCCGACGATGTCATGCGCCGGGAGGAGGGTTATGTCCCGCCCCTCGAACATGACCTTGCCCGATCTCGCCGGCGTGAGCCCGGAGATCGAACGCAGCGTGGTCGACTTCCCGGCGCCGTTGGAACCGATGATAGTGACCACCTCCCCCTCATCGACGGTCAGCGACACGCCGCGGAGCGCTTCAATCGCGCCGTAGAAGGTGTGGATGTTTTCGACCTGGAGAAGGGTCATCAGCTCTGTTTCCCGAGGTATGCCTCGATCACGCGTTGATCCTCGCGAACCTTGGCCGGCGCGCCCTCGGCGATTTTCTCGCCGTGGTCGAGCACCGTGATCTGCTCGGAGACGCCCATTACGACTTTCATGTCGTGCTCGATGAGAAGGATCGTCAGCTCGAGATCGTTACGCAGCTTGCGCATGAACTCAGTCAGCGCCGCGGACTCCTGCGGATTCATGCCCGCGGTGGGCTCGTCGAGCAGCAGCAGCTTCGGATCGGAGGCCAGCGCACGCGCGATCTCGACCCGGCGCTGATCTCCGTAGGACAGGTTGCTGGAAAGCTGGCCGAACTGGTTGGAGCGCAACCCCACATACGAAAGCGTCTCAGCCGCCCTGTCTTGCACCGCTCGCTCCTCGGCACGCACCCACGGAGCGCGCACGACCGACCCGAACAAACCTGCGCGCATCCTGCAGTGCCGTCCCACGATCACGTTCTCGAGGGCGGTCATCGCTCCGAACAGCCTGATGTTCTGGAACGTACGGGCGACGCCGAGCTTCGTGATGACGTCGGGTCGATCGTCGGTGATGTCCCGACCGGAGAACACGATCCGCCCGCCGGACGACTTGTACAGGCCCGTGAGCATGTTGAAGAACGTCGTCTTGCCGGCCCCATTGGGGCCGATGATCGACACGATCGACCCGACCGGGATGTCGACCGAGACCTGGTTGACGGCGACCAGCCCGCCGAACACCTTGGACACGCCGGCGGCGCTGAGAATCGGCTCAGGCGTGGTCTGCGTGGGCGCTGGCGCCTCGACGCTCACCGCACCGCCTCCCCGGGCTCAACACTCACCCAGGCCGCTCCGGGCTCCTCGAGTTCGGTCTCGCCGATCCCCCTGGTGAGCTCGAGCTTTCGCCGCCGCTCGGGAATCAGCCCTTGCGGGCGCAACACCATGACGAGCACGAGCAGGAAGCCGAAGATGCTCACCTGCAGGTCGGTCAGGTTGAAGTTGAGACCGAAGGTCCCGGGCAGTGAGTTGAAGACGTCTGGGATCAGGTAGTAGTTGATGTTGGCGAGCAGCATCGCCCCCACTACGGCCCCCCAGATCGATCCCAGGCCGCCGAGGATCACCATCGAGAGGACGAAGATGGAGAAGCCAAACTGAAACTCCCCCGCGTCGATCAGCGTCGTGTACGCGCCCAGGAAGGCGCCGGCGATGCCGCCGAACGCCGCCCCGAGCGCGTAGGCGAGCAGCTTCGTGCGCACAAGCGGGATGCCCATCGACACGGCGGCGACCTCGTCCTCGCGCAGTGCGACCCACGCCCGCCCGAGCCGCGAGTCGCGCACGCGTATGTTGACGAACAGCGTGATCAGGACCAGGACAAAGATCGTGTAGTACCAGGGTCCGATGTTGAGCTGGCCGAACATGCCGACGCCCGGGAGGTACGGAGGGTCGGTGCCGCTGATCCCGAGCTCGCCGCCGGTGAGCGGCATCCCGAAGATCTTCAGCGACGGCCCCTGGAGCGCGAACACCCGGATGATCTCCCCGAAAGCGAGCGTCACGATCGCGATGTAGTCGCCGCGCAACCGCAGCGTCGGCACGCCGATGATGGCGCCGGCGAACGCGGTGAACAGCCCCGCGCAGATCAGGATCAGTATGAAGTTCAGGTGGATGCCGGGCAGCGTGCCGACGGCGCCGTGGACCAGGACGTGCACGTGGGCCTTGAAGAACCAGCCCGAGCCGAGCCAGCCGAAGGCGTACGAGCCGAGGGCGAAGAAGGCGACGTAGCCGAGATCGAGCAACCCAGCAAACCCGACGACGATGTTCAGACCGAGCGCGAACATCACGTACGTCAGGGCCAAGATCTCCGTGTTGATGAAGTTGCTGGTCACCGAGAAGAGCTGTGGCAGGACAACGCCGAACGCGATCAGCAGCACGGCCAGGGCGCGCGGCCACCATGTCGGAAGCCGGCGCTCGATCGCCGCTTGCCATTCCTGCAGCTGGGCGCGTAGCTCGTTCACCCGGCCTCCCTCGTCTCCTCGCCGAGCAGTCCTTGCGGGCGCAGGACCAGGACGATGATCAGCAGACCGAACACGAAGAAGGGCGTCCACTGAGGGCCGACGCGGGCGTCGATCGTCTGCTGAATGCAGCCGATGATCAACCCGCCGAGGACAGCGCCGCGAAGGTTCCCGATTCCACCCATCACCGCAGCGGTGAACGCGATCAGCCCCGCCTCGAACCCCTGGAGGTACCAGATCGTCGTCTCGTAGAGCGCGTACACGAGCCCCGCGGCGCCGGCCAGAGCCCCGCCGATCAGGAACGTGAGCGAGATCGTCCAGTCGACGTTGATCCCCATCAGCCGCGCCGCCTCAGGGTCCTGTGCGGTGGCGCGCATCGCCCGGCCCTGACGCGTGCGGCTGACGAACCACCCGAGCAGGATCACGAGCGGGATCGTGACCGCGACAGAGAGCACGTCGGCCCGATGGATCACGACGCCGGAGATCTGGACGACGGTTTTGTTCTCGCGGATCAGGTCGGACACGCCCACCGTCGAGCCCCCGCGCCACAGCAGCCCGACGTTCTGGAGGATGAATGAGAAACCGACGGCGGTGATCAGCGGGGCCAATCTTGGTGCGCCCCGTAACGGCCGGTAGCCAACCCGCTCGATCAGCACGTTCAGGGCGCCGCACACGAGCATGCAAACGAGCAGAGCCAGCGGGAGCCCGACCACCAATCCGAGAGTCGATGTGCCCAGGCCCAATCCGATCGCAGTCCAGAAGCTGACGCCGGTAAACGAGCCGATCATGAACACGTCGCCGTGGGCGAAGTTGATCAGTTCGATGATTCCGTACACGAGCGTGTACCCGATCGCGATCAGCGCCCAGATCGCGCCGTTCGAGATGCCTTGGACGAGGTTCGTGCCGATGTAGGTGAGATCGTGGATCGTCGTCGCGTGGCCGTGGGCGTACCCGGCATATCCGACGAACACATCGTGAGCAGCGAAGTAGAGCGGGAACGCCACGAGCAGCGCCACCAAGCCCCACCGGCCGGCCGCGCGCCGGATCTCGAGCAGCACCTTCCTGGCAACCGACGGAGCGGTTCTGCTGGGGAGCGATCTTGCTTCCATGGACCCCCGGTGCACCCTAACTGGGGAGCGGGGCCGTTGCAACGGCCCCGCTCCGCATCCGGTTGCTTGCTAGGAGACCGTGATGGTCTTGTCGAACAGCGGGTTGCCGTCTGGGCCGACCTTGTACAGGCCGTACGACTTCAGCGTCGTGTCGCCGTTGGCGTCAAACCCGTAGGTGCCGATCGCTCCCTGGTAGTTCTTGGTGTCGAACAGCGCCTTCACCACGGCGGCCTTGCTGTTGCCCTGAGCGCCGAGGTTCCCGATTGTCTTCAGCGCGAGCTGCATATCTTCGTAGCCATAGATCGAGTACGGGTCAGGGTTCCCGACCCCGTATGCCTTCTTGTAAGCGGCAAGGAACGCCTGACCGCCCGGATACGTGGTCAGCCCCTGTGTCGCCACCGTGCAGTGGAACAGCGGCGCGATGCTGGCGGGGAAGCCGCCCTTCGATGGGTTCGTCTCCCCTCCGGAGCAGACGCCGTCCCCGCCGAAGATCTTGGCGGTCGGGATCGCGGCGTTGATGTCCTTGACCAGCTCTACCTCACCAGGCGGGTTGAACGCCGTGTAGACGCAGGTTGCCCCCTGTGACTTGATCGTCGACGCGTAAGAGCGGAAGTTCGGCGACGTCGGGTCGACGGGGGTGACGCTCGTCACCGTGATTCCGTTGGCCTTTCCATGCAGCTGGATCTGCGTGGCCAGCCCGACACCGTAGGGCG
Organism: Solirubrobacterales bacterium; assembly: GCA_019239375.1. Lineage (GTDB taxonomy): Bacteria > Actinomycetota > Thermoleophilia > Solirubrobacterales > Solirubrobacteraceae > Palsa-465. The sequence goes on from JAFAZZ010000052.1 coordinate 5,676, forward strand.
TCTTGTCGTCGGCCACGGCCACGCGCGTGCACCCGTCCTGCTTCATCGCCACCAGGCCTGCCTGGCCCTGGATGGTGTCGCGGGGAACGATCCGCAGGTAAGTCCGCTTCCCCGTCGGGTAATACTTCTGGGGCTCACCCGACGATGTGCCCGGGTCATTCGTTGTCAGTCCCGGGTACGTGTTCGCCGGACTCACTTGGGCGAGACCGCCCTGGTTGGTGATCGGAATCTCGACCTCGGCGCAGCCAGAGTTGAACGGGCCAACGAGGTAGACGGCTTTCGGGTCGGTCGCCGCCTTTCGAGCGTTGGCCTGGCACACGTTGAGGTCGTAGTTGGTCGGCGACGTCGCCGTCGAGTCGTCCATCGAGACGAAGTTGACCTTCCACTGCCCGGCCTTGTATCCGGCCTGGGATAGCGCGAGCTTCTCCCCGTTCAGCGCGGGACCCGTCTGCGCGCTCACCGCTCCCTTGAGCGGCAGGTCGGAATAGATGTTGATCGTGTTGGCGCCCGAGCTGCCGCTCCCGCTCGAACCGCCGCTCGCGCTGCTGCTGCTCTTACTGCTCGAGCCGCACGCGGCGATGGCGAGCGCTGTTAGCACCACGGCACCTGCTGATACTGCCCTGGGAAACCTCATGTTCCTCCTCCTGTCCTCACCCAGCAGAGTCGCTGTAGGTGCGCACCCTAGCGGCGCCCGCGCCCGAATCAAGCCCGCGAACCAACCGTTTAACCAAACCAAAATTGAGGATTCCGCACCCGATCGCCGAGTCCTTCTCGGCGCGCTGCATGCTACAGGACGCGCCGGGGCTAGCCCAGAACTACTCGCGTCTGACCAGCACGTCGTGAGAGCGGCTAAGCGTCACGAGCCATTGCTTCGCGAGACGAAGGCCTCTCCTGGGGCAAGACACCGAAACCGAACAGACAGTGAGACCGTCGCCGAGGGTAAACACGGGTATCGTCCTGCGGCACTCTCCGCAATGTTGCTGCGCCATTCGCGCAGCCGTCTGCAGGATCCTCGACTGCAGCGCGTCTCGGCGTCGCACGAGCTTCTCGCGGTCGGCCGCCAGTCTGTCCCGCTCACGGCGCGCGGCGCTTCTCGCTCGCTCGAGTTCTTCGTTCGTCTGTTCCAGCGCTGAGCGCCAATGATCCGCATCGGCCTGAAGCGTCCTGGCGAAGGACAACCAAGTCGCGAGTTCCGCACGCAGTGCGCGCGGACCCTCGCTGCGAGACTGCGCCAGCGCCACACGTTCGCGTAGCGCTGCGAGCTGGCGCCTCAGCTCCTTCTGTTCGGCCCCCGGCCAGCGGCGATCGCCACCCCCGGAGCCTGGCGGGTGGACAGCCAGCGTGAACTCCGTCGCCGACGCCGCGCGATCGATCGAGACATTTAGACCGGCGATGTCGGAGACAAGGTCGATGTGCGCGTCAGCGCCCACGCGCCGATTCTCGCGCCGCACAGAATGCGCGTCAACGGCAGCCGCGCGTGAAGAGCGTCCGCGCCGCGTTCAGCAATCGCCGTCCACGCCACACGCCTCGCCGCCGGCGAGTACCACCGGCGCTGGCCGACGGCGAGCCCAGCCCTCGCGCAGCAGCTCGAGCAGCGCCTCCGGCGGATGGGCTCCCGAGACGCCGAGCGCGCGATCGACGACAAACGTCGGCACCGCGCTGATGCCGAACCGTGCCGCCGTCCGCTCATCCGCGCGAACCTCGTCGGCCAACCGGTCGCCGGCCAGCATCTCGCGTACCGCGTCCTCGTCGAGACCGACCTCGATGGCCAGGTGGATGAGTCTGTCGCGATCGCTCATCAGCTCGCCCTCGGTGAAATAGGCGCGCAGCAGGCGTTCCTTCATCGCGTCCTGCACGCCGTGCTCGGCGGCCAGGTGGACAACGCGGTGGGCATCGAAGGTGGCGCCGCTGCGGGCTCGGTCGAAGCGGAACTCGAGCCCTTCGCTGGCCGCCGTCTCGGTCATCTGGCGCTCCATCTCGCGAGCCCGCTCTACGGTGATCCCGTACTTCTCGGCCAGACGGGCGGCGCGCTCGCCCTCGCGCTCGGCGGGCGCGGCGGGATCGAGCTCGAAGCTCCGCCAGGTGACCTGCACGTCGTCGCGATGCTCAAACCGCTCGAGCGCCGCCTCGAACCGACGCTTGCCGATGTAGCACCAGGGGCATGCGATGTCCGACCAGATTTCGACGTCCATCAGTTCCAGGGTAGCTTGCCGCGCTTCGCCCAGTACGTATCGGGATCCTCAATCGCGCTGTCGAATCGCGAAACATCGACGCCGCGCCCGACGCCGGACAGGTTGCTCTGAAGCTCCCACACGGTGGTGGCGCCGCTCAGGACGACGTCGACCCACGGCTGGGCCAGCACGGCGGCCAGGGCGAGCGCGTCGGGGGTCGTCTCGGCATCGCGCGCGGCCGCGTGGAGCTCGCTGACGTCGCCGCGGTCGGTCAGCCGCCCGTTGGCGAGCGCCTCCTTGATGATCACGCCGAGGCCGGCCTCGTGAGCCGCGCGCAGGGCGCCTGTAGCCGATCGCTCGAGCAGGTTCCACGTCGACTGCACGCTGTCGAAGCCGCCCACCGCCAATGCGCGCTCGATCGTCTCGCCCTGGTGCGGGCCTGTCGTCGTGAACCCGATTCGCACCCCGCCGGCGCGCAGCGCCGCGAGCTCGTCGAGCACTTCGCGATCGTCGAGCACGCCGCTGTCGAGCGTGGCGGAATGGATCTGATACAGGCGCACGTGGTCGCCCAGTACCTCTCTTGTCTCGGTGAGCTGGCGGCGGAAATTCTCAGCGCCGAGGTCCTTGACCTCGTGCACGTCCGCGGCGATGCGCCAGTCCGCGGTGTAGGTGTAGCCCCACTTCGAGCCTACGGTGACGTCGTTCGGGCCGAGGCCCCGCCGCACGAGCCAGCTGCCCAGAAACGCCTCTGCCTTCCCGTAGGAGCGGGCAGCGTCGAAGTAGCGGACCCCGCCGGCATAGGCTGCATCGAGCACCGCATGCGCCCTCTGCTCCATCGAGAGCACGTCGGTATGTCCCGCGAGATCGTCGGCGTGACCCAAGTTGATGTAGGCCGGCCGGCCGAGCGCGGCGAGGCCGAGCCCGATCCGGGTGACGGTCAGGCCGGTCTCACCGAGGGTGGTGATCACGCGTGCCCGCCGAGGAGTCGCGGGAGCTCGCGCATATCGCCGAACACTACGGTCCGCGGGCCTTCCAGGAGGTCGGCGGACGTCAGGCCGCCGGCATACGCGAGCACCGCCATGTCCGCTGCCCGCGCCGCCTGGACTCCATAGCGGCTGTCTTCAACCACGACACAATCGACCGGCACGGCATCCATGCGCGCTGCGGCGTGGAGGAACAAGTCGGGCGCCGGCTTGCCGTTGGCCACCTCGCTGGCGCTGAAGATGCGTCCCGCGAAGCGCTCGTACAGTCCGGTCAGCTCGAGCTTGAAGCGAACGCTTTCGTGCCCGCTGCTCGATGCCACGCACACCGGGATATTGATGCCTTCGAGCGCCGCCTCGACGCCGTCGACCGCCCGCAGCTCCTCGGCGAATGCGCGGCGCAGTCGCTCTTCGCCGCGCTCCATCCACCCGTTCGGGGGCGGGTGGCCCAGTTGCTCTTCGACGGCGCGTCCCAGAATCTCGGGCGAGCGGCCGACGAACCGTTCGATCACCTCCTGCTCAGACACGGTTAGTCCGAGCTCGGCGAACATGTCCACGTCGATGCGGATGGCGATCGGCTCGCTGTCCACGAGCACGCCGTCGCAGTCGAAGATCACCAGTCGGGTCATCCCACGAGTGGGCTCGTCCGAGTGTCCGCAGGACTTGCAGACGGGTCCACAAGTACCTCGGCACCGCGATGCGGCACCAGGACGAGCATGCTGCGCCGCGCCCGCTCGGGGTCGGGCCGTGCTGGCCGGAGTGTCAGCCCCGAGGCGACCCGGAGCACCTCGCGAATTTCCATCTCCGCGAACGGCGCCCCCACGCATCGCCGGACGCCTCCGCCGAACGGGATCCAGGACAGCGGGTTCGGTGGGGCATCCTGCCCGAGCCAACGCTCGGGCCAGAACCGGTTGGCCTGCGGCCACAGGTCCTCCCGGCGGCAGGCGAGCCAGATGCAGGCTGCCACCTGGACGCCAGGGGGCAGAGTCCGCCCCGCGATCTGCACCGGCTCGCGCAGCAGCCGCGGCGCGATGGTCAGCGCCGGGCGGATCCGCAGCACCTCCTTGACGACGGCGTCCAGATAAGCCGGATCCCCCTCACGCAGCCGCGCCTGCACGGCCGGGTGGCGCGCCAGCAGCTCAAAGCCCCACGCCAGCGTGGCCGCCGAACTGTCGTGGCCGCCCACGAGCAGCGCCACCAACTCGTCGCGTAGCTGCTGGTCACTCGGCACCTGGCCATCCTCGTCGCGCTGGGCAATGAGCAGGCCGAGCATCGAGTCGTCCGCGCGTCCCGGCTCGGCACGCTGGCGAGCGAGCAGTTCGAACAGCATCGCGTCGAAGCGCTCGACCGCAACCCGGAAGCGGCCCCAGGGGCTGCGAGGACCGAGATCCCTACGCACCACCGCCATAGCCAGCACCCACGGCAGCGAGCGCACGGTGGCCAGCGTGTCATCGATGCGCCGGCGCAGTCCCGCCACCTCTTCGTCGTCGCTCGCTCCGAACACGACGCGCAAGATGATCTCGAGCGTCAACTCGCGCATTCGCTCGAGCGCCACGACCCTCCCGCGCCAGCTCATGAGCTCCGCGCGCGCGAGATCCGCCACCATCGGCGCGAAGGACCGCATCCTCTCGCCGTGGAACGGACCCTGCATGAGCCGCCGCTCGTGCAGGTGTTCCTCGCCGTCCAGGAGGAGGATCGAATGAGGTCCCGCAAATGGCCGCACGAACTCCCAGCTCTGACCGGCCGGCGCGACCGCCGGGTCCAGGCGGAATACGGCCCGCACGGCGTCCGGGCTCGAGAACAGGACCATCGGCTGCTCGGTCCAGTAAGTCCGGATGGTGGCCGGCTCGCCGAACCGAGCGTGCACGCGCCTGAGGAATCCGCCCGGCCGCGTCATCCACGCGATGGTCTGCCAGATGGCGGGGGCGGCGGGCCCGGGCGGCAAGTCCATGCCGCCGATCGTACGGGTACGCCGGCGCGGGCTGCGGCGCCGGGGCGGGCTGCGGCGCCGGCTGCGGCGCCGGGGCGGGCTCTGGCGCCGGCTGCTACGCCGGCCCAGCGGCCCGCGCGCGCTCGGCCCCCTCGCGCATGCTCCCTTTCCACGGCGGGCCGTGACCGGTCAACGCGGTCGTAGCGTCGAGGCCGGCCAGCGCGTCGAGCGAGCGGAGGGCCTGGGCGCTGTCGGCCGTGGCCGCTCCGGCGACCACGCAGGGCCCTTCGCGGCCGGTGTACGGGTCGAGCATCACGAAGGCGTCGCCGACGATCACCGCGCCTCGGTCGGCGAACAGCAGCGAACAGTGACCATGCGTGTGACCGGGCGTGAACACGACCTGCGGCTGGCCCGGGACATCGAGCCGGTCGGTTGATCCGTACGCCCGCGCCGAGTCGCTCCCCTTCACGAGGAGCGCGCCCATCGCGGTCATCTCGGTGAAGATCTTCAGGAACTCCGGGTGACGGAGGTAGGGCAGGCGGCTGCGCTCATGGTCGTAGCGCCACGGGTGTGATACGGCACTCAGTTCGTCTGTGTGCGCCCACAGGGGGACGTCGAGGTCGAGTTGCGCGCGACGCGCGAAACCCATGTGGTCGAAGTGCGCGTGCGTGAGGACCACCGCTTCGACGTCGCGAGGTGAGCGCCCGAGCGCGCGGAGCCCCGACCGAAGCGACTCCCATGATCGGGGCAGGCCCGTGTCCACGATCGTCAGCCCCCGGCCGGCGCCATCCTCGACCAGGTACCAATTAGTGTGCGCATCCTCGATCCGGTGGATGCGTTCGGCGGCGTTTTGCTCGAGCACGGGCGCGCCCTGACTACCCGAGCGTCCGGTCGAGAAACACGCACCCGGGTAGCAGCAGTCCATGAGCAGACGGATCGCGGTGATCGGGGCGGGGCACCACGGTCTTGTGGCGGCACTGCGGCTCGCTGCGCGGGGACACGACGTGCTGGTCCTCGAGGCGGCGGGCACGCCGGGCGGGGCGGTCCGCTCGGACGAGTCGACCTTGCCCGGGTTCACCCACGACGTCTGCTCCGGGTTCTTTCCACTTACCGCAGCCTCGCCCGCGTTCGCCGATCTCGACCTCCCGCTCGACTGGGTCAATCCACCGGTGGCCATGGTCCACGTGCTGGACGCCGGGGGCGGGGAGGTGGCATTGCACCGCGACCTGGCCGCCACGATCGACTCGCTCGAGGCGTGCGCGGCGGGGGCGGGCGTCGCCTGGGGTGAGCTGATGCGGACGCTGTGGCCGCATCGCCACGCGCTGATCAGCGCCGGGTTGTCTCGCCTTCCCCCGCTGCGGGCCGGGGCGACGTTGCTGGCGCGGCTGCGAACCCGGGCGCTCGATCTCGCTCCCATCGCGCTGGCCTCGTCCGCCAGCCTTGGGCGGGAGCTGTTCGGGAGCGATCGCGCCGCCGCCTGGCTGGCCGGCTCCGGTGCCCACGCCGATCTCTCACCGCAGGCCGCCGGCAGCGGCGCATTCTCGCTCGGCCTCAACTTCCTGGGCCACGTCGTGGGGTGGCCTTTCCCGCGCGGCGGCGCCGGCCGGCTCACCGGCGCACTCGTGGCCAAGCTGCGCGAGCGCGGCGCAGAGGTTCGCTGCGACGCCGCGGTGGCGCAGATCGAGGCGCGCCACGGCCGCGTGGCCGCCGTCCGCCTCGCCGGTGGCCAGCGAATCGCGGTCGACGCCGCCGTCTGCACCGTCAGCCCGGGCCTGCTCGTGTCGATGGCCCCGGAACGCGCTTTCCCCGCTCGCGTCGAGCGCCGGCTGCGGCGGTGGCGCTACGGCCTGGGCACCGTGAAGCTCGACTATGCGCTCTCCGGTCCGGTGCCGTGGCCGGGTCCCCGCGCGCGCGAGGCCGGCGTCGTCCACGTGGGCGGCGCGCTCGGCGAGCTGGCCAGCTCGCTCGCGCAGGCCGGCGACGGGCGATTTCCTGACCGGCCGGCGCTCGTCGTGGGCCAGCACTCTCTGCACGACCGCACGCGTGCGCCCTACGGGCAGCACACGCTGTACGTCTACGCGCGGGTTCCCCAACAGCCTGAGCTGTCCGACGATGAGATGGCGGAGCGCATCGAGCAGCGGATCGAGCAGTTTGCCCCGGGCTTTCGGCAGCTCGTCGTGGCCCGCGCGATCCGCTCGCCGGCGGCGATCGAGGCCGAGAACCCCAGCCTGCGCGGCGGCGATCTCGCCGCCGGAAGCTGCGAGCTCGATCAGCAACTCGTGTTCCGGCCCGCGCCCGAGCTGTGCCGCTGCCGGACGCCGCTGCGGGGTCTGTACGTGGCGGGAGCGTGGGTGCATCCGGGACCCGGTGTGCACGGCGCGTCGGGTCGTGCCGCAGCGGACGCGCTGCTGGCGGACGACCGCGGTCTTCGAATCCGGCTAGGGCGTGCTCGACGGTACCGGGGCTAAGGCCTCGGAGCGAGGAAAACGCACTCCGCCCATTAGGCGGACACGAACGTCGTCGCCGGGACTCGGCGCGGGAAGCGGGGCGACCGTGTACAGGCGTCCGTGCTCGAGCTCGAGTTCCAGGCGCACACCGTCCTCGAGCGGGATCGCCCGTGTCACGCGTCCGTGAAGCGGCCCGCCGGGATCCAGCGCGACGTGTGCCGGCCGGGTTAGAACTACCGCGAGGTTGTCGTCCAGCCTGCCGTCGAAGCCGAGGAAGCGCGCGACCTCGAGGCTCGGGGGCTGCTCGAGCAGCTCCCGCGGCGGACCGCTTGCCACGAGCCGGCCGTCGATCAGAATCAACAGGCGGTCGGCCAGCGCCCACGCTTCGGCTCGGTCGTGCACGACCACGAGCGTGGCACGTGTCGTCGAGCGCAGTGCCGACAACGCATCTTCCAGCAGGCTCGCTCGCACCTCGGCGTCGAGGCCGGCGAATGGCTCGTCGAGCAGGAGGATGTCCGGGCGTACGGCGATGGCCCGCGCCAGATGAACCCTGCGCCGCTCCCCTCCGGAGAGCGTCGTGGCCGGACGCGCCGCCAGATGCTCGGCGCCGATAGCCCGCAGCGCGCCACGCGCATGAGCCGGCCTCTCCGCGCGAGGAACACCCCACCAGGCGAGTGCCAGGACGATGTTGGCGAGCGCGGTGCGGCGAGCCAGATCCGGAGACTGGAGCGCGATCGCGACGCGGCCATGGCGAACGACC
>JAFAZZ010000053.1 GCA_019239375.1 Solirubrobacterales bacterium
CTCGATCGGCGGCTGCGGGCCGCCAACCCCGAGCTGGACTGCGACGAGGTCCCGGCCCGCCACCCCGACGGCGACGCTGAGCTCGCCGAAGGGCAGCTCGCGCGGTTTCGCCTGGTGGGCTGTGCCGGCTGCGGAGCCGATTTGCTCAAGCCCGACGTTGTCTTCTTCGGCGAGAACGTACCGCGCTCCCGCGTGCAGAGGGGCTTTGCCCTGCTCGACGACTCGGCCTCGCTGCTCGTGCTCGGCTCCTCGCTCACGGCGATGTCAGGACTGCGGTTCGTGCACCGGGCGCGGCAGGCGCAGATCCCGGTGGCGATCGTCAACCGGGGCGCGACGCGTGGCGACCCGCTCGCCGACCTCAAACTCGACGCCCCGCTCGGCCACGTACTGCCCACGCTGACCGGCGCCCCCCAATAGCCCAGGCCCAGCCGGCGAGGCGTCGGCCCGAGCCGCCGCTCACCAACCCAACAGCGAACGACGCCCGCCGCTAGCGGACGATCGGCATGCCACGCTCGCAATCAGGCGCCGCATGGCGCCGCGCGCATGTGTGGTCTACTCCTGCTCGGCTGAGTGCTACTACAAGATCCTGAGACGGAAGGAGCGGCCGATGGCGCTGCGAACCACGGTAGTTGGGTCCTGGTGGAAGCTCCACGAACACGAGGAACAACTCGCTCGCTACCACCGCGGTGAGCTCGATCCGGAGGAGGGCGAGGATTTGTTGAACCGCGCGGCTGCTGCGGCGATCGATGAGCAGCGGGCTCTCGGGCTTGACGAGTGGACCGGCGGCGAGTACTTCACCGACAACTTCATCGATCATATGCAGCGCGTCCTGCACGGGTTCGAGATCGACAAGCCGGATGAACCCGATCCGTTCGACTACGACGACCTGGCACACGCGGTCATCACGGCCGAGCTCTCGGCCCCCCGGGGACTGGGGTATGCCGCCGCCTACCGGCGCGAATCGAAGCTGCCCGGCGGGGTGCCCAAGGCGACCGTGGTGGGGCCGCTCGAGATCACCGTGCACGCACAGGACCAGCGTGAGGAGCTCGCGCGCCAGATGCCGAACCTGGTTGGCATCGTCAACCGCGAGATCCGGGAGCTCGCCGATGCGGGCTGCCCGCACGTGCAGCTTGACGTGCCCTTCTTCGGCATGATTCTCAACCAGGGTCTGATGAGTCCCAAAGACCTCGCGGCGATCGTTGCCGGGTGCTTTGAAGGCGTCGATGGCGTGACCCGTGGGATGCACGTCTGCAACGGGAATTTCAAGGGCAGGCCGATCTCGCCGATCGTGCGCAACGCCTCGTGGGTGCCACTGCTGCAGGAGTTGGATGGCGTGATCGACATCGCCGCCCTCGAGTGCAGCTACTTCGCCGAATACCTCGAGCGTGAGGCGTTCGCCGCCATGCAGCAGAGCATGGGGCTGGCGGCCGGCATCGTCGACGAGGCCAGCTACGGGATCGAGACGGTCAAGAAGATCCGCGACCGCGCTGCCGACTGGGCGCGGGTGGTGGGCGAGGAGCGGCTGTGGATCTCACCCTCGTGCGGCTTCGGACGCCACCCCGCCCGCAGCCGACCGGTGCTGAACGCGAAGATGGAGCATATGGTCGAAGCTGCCGCGTCGTTCTGAACGACCGCCGGCACCGTCCGCCCGGAGCGCCCGGAATGTGAGCTCACCGCGCCCGCCCAGCCGCGCGCGGCGGCCCAACCCCCGGATAGCTCGTCACCACATGTGTCCCGACAGGAACAACCAGCGTCCCAACCGGTCACCCCAAAGGGGGTGCACTTTCACCCGGCGGACAGGGCACGCGAATTCTACCGGCCTTGACGGCGGGCCGCGCTCGTGGCGGTGGCCTTGAGCGGCTCGTCGCGGGAAACGTTTCCCCGTTCGTGTTCTGACCAACGCAAGCGGCAGTTCTGCCGGTTTCCACAGGCAGCCATTCCCTCATGAATTCACCGTGCAATCCTGAACACCGTGACGCTGTTGCTCGCGTTGGCCACCGCGTAGAGGTACTTGCCGTCCGGGCTTATCACCGCGGAGCTGGTACCGTGGAGACCGCCGCGTCCGGGTGTGCAGTCCCGCTTGGCCATGGTGACGAAGCACCCGAGTCGGCCCGGCTTTTGCATCAGGGCACCGGTGCTGGGCTGGCGATCGAACACGTCCAGCGCGCCTGACAGGAACGCCGTCGCGTAGAGGTTGGCGCCGTCGGGCGAGACCACCAGTCCCTCTGGGTCGATCAACCTTCGACCGGGCCCACAGCCGCGCGCAACCAGGTTCATCACGCAGCCTGAGGCGCCGACTGGCTGAGTCAGCCTGCCGCTGCCCGAGGCCCGATTAAACATCGCGATGCTTTGTGACAATCCCGCCGTGACATACAGGTTGCGGTCATCGGCGCTGACGGCGACCGCGTCGGCTCCTCGTAGCGCTCTAGCGGTCCCGCAGCCGTTCAGCGGGGTGCTGGTGAGACAGCCGGTGCCGTCGCTCGCCTGGGTCAGCGCGCCGGTCGCCGGGGTGCGGGCGAGGACGTCGACCGCGGCGCTGAGCGCGGCCGCGACGTAGACGTTGGTGCCGTCGCCGCTGATCGCCAGACCCTCGGGCTGGTTCAGAGCAAGGCCGCGGGCACAGCCCGCGTTCGAGGCGGCGATGCATCCGCTGGTGCCTGGCAGCTGGGTGAGCGCACCGGTAGACCCATCGCGAGCGAACGCCAGGACGGCACTACCAAAGAAAGCGCCGACGTAGACGTTCTTGCCATCGGGGCTCACCGCGACGACATCGGGACCGTTGAGCGCCGTGGCGCTCGCGCAGTCGGGCGTTGCGGTCGTGGCGAGGCACCCGGCGGGTCCGGGCAACTGGGTCAGCGCTCCCGTGGTTTGGTTGCGCTGAAAGATGGTGACCGCGCTGCTGTTGACCGAGGTGGCGTAGACGTTGTTGCCGTCCGGGCTCACGGCTACCGAGTTCGGACCGACGAGCCCTACCGCGAGCCCGCAACCAGCGGCGCGGCTAGCAGCGACACAACCAGCCGGGCCGGCGACCTGGGTGAGCTGTCCGGTGGCGCGGTTGCGCCGGAACACGGCGAGCGCGTCGCTGCGCGCGGAGGCGACGTAGAGGTTGTTGCCGTCGGGGCTCACGGCGACGGCATTGGAGCCCAAGAGCGGCCCTGGTCCCCGCAGCGCCCGGACGGGTTCACACCCGCGGCGGGGGGTTGCGCGGTCGACCAGACACCCGCTGGAGCCCGGCAGCTGGGTAAGCATGCCAGGTGGCGTCATCGGGGGCCGACTGCGCTGGGACACGGGCGCGCTGAGCCCCGAAGCGGGCAGCGCCAGAGCCATCGCTCCGACGGCGCACGCCGCGGCAGCTTTCAGACCCGGAACGCGCGAGCGACAGACAGACGGTGCTGGTGTGACACCCGGCGGTGACTCGTGCTTGCTCACTACGACCTCCTCTCGTGATGTACGCCCGCGCCGATCGCTGTTAGAAGGGTCCGCTGCCGTACCCGAGCAACGTCCCGAGCTGGCCGTCCTGAAGAAGCTTGATCAGGTTCAGCACGTTGAACTGCGCCTCGAACCTGATGTAGCTGGCGCGAGCCCTCGCCACCGTGCTCTTGAGCGGGGGCGGTAGCGGAGCCTCCATCTGTTGCGGCACGTACTGGTTGAACAGCTTGTGCGCCATGGCCTTCGCACGCGGGTCGCGGGGATGGCTTCGAGTCTCCGCTCGCCCCTCCGGGGTGGCGTAGTCGTAGTACTCGAGGCGCAGCGAGGCGGGTATTGGACGGGTGGTGCCCGGGAACCAGTGGGTATAAGTGACGAGCTTCGCCGCTTGGGTGCGAACGGCGAGCACGTGCGTTGGCGCGCGCAGGTAGTTGAACACGACGGGCACGATCTCGTCGGTCGAGAACAGGATGTGGTCGCGGCCAGCCGCGTTCGGATTACCGAGCAGCTCCACGAGGTTCAGGCGCTCCCCGTAGATCTGGCGCAGCTGCCCCCGTCGCCAGGAGATGCTGCCGCGGTTCCCGAGCGTGACCAACATCGGTGCCACATCGACGCTCGAGGCCAGCTGCGTGCGCGGCTGCTCCACGCGCTTGGCGAACCGCCCGGTCAGGTCGGTCACGATCAGCGGAACGTGGATCGCTTCCTCATACGCGGTTCCAATTTTGCCCGACAGCATCCCGTGCGCGCCGGCGTACTCGCCGTGGTCGGAGGCGAACACGACCACCGTGTTGGACAGCACCGACTTGGGGATCGCGGCGATCGTCTCGCCGATCGCCTGATCGACCATCTGCTGCACGAGCGTGTACATGTCCAGCCCCCGCTGCCAATAGCTGTAGGGCGAGATCCCTACCCCGTAGGTCTTGGGCGCGATGGGCGAGGGTGCGACCGAGAAGCCACTCACGCCCCGATCATCCGGGGCCCCGCCCCACACGGCCTCCTGGAAGGACCGGAACAGCTGCTGGGTGTCTGGCTTGCCGTGCTTGGGCAGGTCCTGGTAGCTCTCCCAGTTTGGCGGGAGCGTCGGGAACCCCAACAGCGGCGGATTCTCCTCACTCGGAACTGTCTCATAGCTCTTGATGAACGGCTTCAACGACTGGCCGGCGAACAGGGCCTCATACCGATTCCCCTCCGAGCCGGCCCAGAAGAACTGCTTGTCATGCGGGTTCACGAAACTGACCGTCACGCAGAACGGAGCCGCTCGATTCGCCTTCTGCGCCAGCCACTGGGCCGCAGTCCGGGCGATTAGGGAGAAGTCATCGTCAGCCCCTTGGCCGTTCGTGCCGACAGGGTCTGGGTTCGTCATCCCTTGGAAGCCGTAGTCCTCCAGATAGCCGGCCGTCCGTCCGTGCCGGGGTGGATTCGAGAGGTGCCACTTACCGAAGTACGGCGTCTGATAGCCGAACTGGCGCAGCAGCCTGCCGTACGTCGGGAACCCCCTCTGCAGGGACGGCCCGCTCGTCGTCCGCGTCGCCAGCAGCCACTCCTGATGGGGATAGAGACCGGTCGCGATCGTCGCCCGCGCGGGACTGCATGCGTTACCCGAGCTGTAATAGCTCTCGAACTTCACCCCGTGCTGCCACAAGTAGAACAGGTTCGGCATAAACCGGCGCAGAAACTCATCGGGCGTGCTCACACCCGCCGGGAACACGCTCGGGAAGCGCATCTCATCGACCAGAATGAACACGATGTTCGGCCGGCCGGCAGTCCTCGTCGCCGCACCTGCCGCCTGCTCGAAGATCCCCAGATCAGCCAGCAACCCCCCGGCCACCACCGCACCGCTCTTCTTCAAGAAGTCTCGTCGATCCATGTCCTCCTCCAGGCAAGGTTCAAATTTTGTCGCTTGTAACCGGCCGCTCTCACGGGCGGCTGATAGAGCGTGATGTCCAGGCGGCATACGGGAATGCGCCCTGCACCACGTTTCCGACGGGTCCCGCGCAGCCACCGCAGCCCGACACCTCGATGTACGAGTAGGCCGCGTGTGGGTCGGCCGGCAATGGAAAACGACGGCGTGTAGCCGCTCCAACGGGGTAGTTGCACATCGAATCCGGAGGGACCATTTATCTTCTCCCACGCGACTGGGGGGATAGGATCGGGAGCCGCATCGCCGCCGACGCGGTGAGTAATACCGCGACGGTGGCCGCTGTCGATGCGATGAGCGGCGTCGCGCACGGGCGACACGGCTTGAGAACGGTCGAGCACTGCATCTGCTTATCTCCTAATCGGAACGGAGGAGTTTGCGTACTGGTGAAGCTGGTCCGCTCGCTATACGTGGACAGGCGGTTGGAGCTCGGGGTCGTGCTGAGCGTCGGCCCGCCGCGGGCGCTCCTTGAAGAATTCGGCCCCTTCGATGCTGATGTGTGGTGTGAGCCGGTCGAGCCACTGTGGCATGTACCAGTTGCTCTTGCCCATCATGATCATGAGCGCGGGCACAAGCAGGCAGCGCACCACGGTGGCGTCGAGGATCACCGC
>JAFAZZ010000480.1 GCA_019239375.1 Solirubrobacterales bacterium
ACCCCGCCGTCCGTCAAAGTGACGACCTCTCCCGGCAGGACCTCGCGCAGGTATGTCGCGCCGATCAGATCGAACGCGCACGACTCGCTGGCCACGCAGTAGGAAGCCTGACCCGACTCCTCGTCCTCGATCATCCCGAGCACCAGCGGCCGCAGCCCGTGCGGGTCGCGGAAGGCCACGACCGCTTCCTCGGTCAGCACGACGGTTGAGAAGGCGCCTCGCAGGCGCGGGAGCATGTCGGCGACCGCGTCCTCGATCCGCTCAGCTGGATGGGTGGCCAGCAGCGCCGCGATGATCTCGGAGTCCGAGGTCGAGCTGAACGGGACGTCGTGCTCGCGCAGCTCGGCGTGCAGCTCGACGGCGTTGATCAGATTGCCGTTGTGGGCGAGGGCCAGCGTGTGCCGATCGTCGCGCACGATCGGCTGGGTGTTCTCCCACTCCGAGGCGCCGGTGGTCGAGTAGCGGACGTGACCGATCGCCATGTCGCCCACCAGCGAGCGGAGCTTGTGCTCGTCGAAGACTTGGGCGACCAGTCCCTGGTCGCGGATGGCCATGATCTCGCGCCCGCGGTGGGCCGTGGCGATGCCCGCCGACTCCTGGCCGCGGTGCTGGAGTGCGAAGAGAGCAAAGTACGCGACACGGGCGACGTCGTGTCCCGGCGCGAAGATGCCGAAGACACCACACTCGTCGCGAGGGCCATCGCGATGGTCGTTCACGGGAGGGGGCATGCCCAGCCTGCGTTCAAGGCTAGCAACGAGCCTAGACCCATTCGGCCAGGCCTCCGTCGCGGGCCGCGCGGAGCTCGGAAATCGCGAGCTCGAGCAGCCCCTCGATCACCAGCGTGTCGCCGCCGACCCGGCCGATCACCTCGTAGCCGGCCAGCGCCTCCGGCGCGCCCGAGACGACGAACGCCTGTCCCGGCGCCTCGGCGAACGGATCGACGCCCTCCGGCAGCCGCACCGAAGCGCCGAGCTCGCCGGCGATGCAGCACTCGGCCAGGGCGACGGCCAGACCGCCGTCGGCGATGTCATGGGCATTTTGGAGCGCCCTGGAGCGGACGCCGTTGCGGACGGTGTCATGCGCATCGCGGACAGGAGTCGTTTGCACGATCGGCAGCTCGCCGACCGGGGCGCGACCCAAGAGCTTCTCGAGCTCGGATCCAACCGCCGACGGCTCGAACTGCCCAACCAGCGCGATCGCGTCGCCCTCACGCGCGAAGGCGAGGCGTCCGGCCAGGCCGGCGTCGGGCAGCTTGCCGACCATGCCGACGACCGGCGTGGGGAAAATCGGTCCGCCCGGCGCCTCGTTGTATAGGGAGACGTTTCCGCCGACCACCGGCACCTCGAGCGCCTCGCACGCCTCAGCCAGCCCCTCGACAGCCTCGACCAGCTGCCAGGCCACGTGCGGCTTCTCCGGATTGCCGAAGTTCAGGCAGTTGGTCAGGCCGAGCGGCTCGGCGCCCACGCAGGCCAAGTTGGCCGCGCACTCGTACACCGCCTCGGCCGCACCGCGGCGCGGATCGACCGCCACGCGCCGACCGTTGCCGTCGATCGCCACGGCGATCGCCGAGCCGTCGGGAAGGACGAGCACGGCAGCGTCGGCCTCGTCGGGCCGGCGCACCGTGCGCGACTGAACGACGGGGTCGTACTGCTCGAACACTGGCCGGCGCGAGGCCAGGTTGGCCGAGCGCAGGAGCGCCAACAGCGTCTGCGACGGTGACTCGCACCCGGTCAGAACAGCCGCCGCTGGCCCGTACAGATCGCTCGATGGCGGCTCCGGTTGAAGATCGTAAAGCGGACAATCATCAATAAAAACCGACACCGGAACCTCGGCCACCACGTTTTCACGGTGAAGCACCTGCAGCGCGTCGCCGTCGGTCACGCATCCGATCGTGGTGGCGAGGACCTCCCAGCGCTCGCACACGTCGAGCAGCGCGCCTACGCACTCGGGCCGGGCGACGCACAGCATCCGCTCCTGGGACTCCGAGACCATGATCTCGAACGGCTCCATGTCGGGCTCGCGCAGCGGGATCTGGCACAGGTCGATGGTCAGGCCGACGTTCCCCTTGCCCGCCATCTCCGAGGCCGCCGAGGTTAGGCCGGCTGCCCCCAGGTCCTGGAGCTAGACCAGCAGCTCGCGCTCGAGCAGTTCCAGGCAGCATTCGAGCAGCTTCTTCTCGGTGAACGGGTCGCCGATCTGGACCGACGGGCGCTTGGCCTCATCGCCGTCACCCAGCTCCGCGCTGGCCAGCACCGAGGCGCCGCCGATCCCGTCGCGCCCGGTCAATGCGCCCAACAGGACGACCACGTTGCCGGCCCCCGCCGCCGCGCT
>JAFAZZ010000089.1 GCA_019239375.1 Solirubrobacterales bacterium
AGCTCGAAGCGGTCGGGCAGGAACTCGTGCAGGGGCGGATCGAGCAGGCGAATCGTCACCGGCCACCCCGCCATCGCCTCGAACAAGCCCTCGAAGTCGCTCTGCTGGAGCGGCAGCAGCTCATCCAACGCGGTCTGGCGACCGACGTCATCGTGGGCCATGATCATCGCCCGCATCTTGGGCTGGCGATCGGCGGCCATGAACATGTGCTCAGTCCGGCACAGGCCAATTCCCTCGGCTCCGAAGCGGTGCGCCCGCGCGGCGTCCTCGGGTGTGTCGGCATTCGCCCGCACACCGATCTGGCGGAGCTCGTCCGCCCAGCGCAGGACCGTCTCGAAGCGGGCGTCCATGTGAGCCTCGACCAGTGGAACGTCGTCGGTGGTGATCACTCCGCTCGTGCCGTCGATCGCGATGAAGTCGCCGGCGTGCAGGACGAGGTCGTCGATGCGCACCTCTCCTGCTTTGAGGTCGATGTCCAACGCCGACGCGCCGGTTACGGCCGGGCGCCCCATGCCGCGAGCCACCAGCGCCGCGTGCGAGGCTTTACCGCCTTCCGAGGTGAGGATGCCGACGGCGGCGTGGAATCCCGCGACGTCGTCGGCCTCAGTGAACGGGCGCACGAGGATCACGGACTTTCCCTCCGCCGCGTGCTCGACCGCGTCCGGCGCGGTGAACACGATCGCGCCCTTCGCTGCGCCCGGCGACGCGGCGACGCCGCGGGCAAGCACCGTGTAGCGCGCCGTCGTGTTGAACGAGGGATGCAGGAGCGCGTCGAGGGCACCGGCATCAATCGTCGCGACCGCCTCCGCCTTGGTCAGCAGCCGCTCCTCGAACGCGTCCACGGCGAAGCGCACCGCAGCCTGGGCGGGCCGCTTGGCGCTCCGGGTCTGGAGCATGAACAGCCGTCCCTCCTCGACCGTGAACTCGGTGTCCTGTATGTCCTTGTAGTGAGCCTCGAGCTTGCGCAGGATCTCCGTCAGCTGATCCGCCACGTCCGGCATCCAATCGCGCAGGGCGGAGAGGTCACGCGGCGTCCGCACACCAGAGACGACGTCCTCCCCTTGCGCGTTGGGCAGGAAGTCACCCGACGGCGTCGGGGCACCTGTCACCTCGTCCCTGCTGAACGCCACCCCCGAGCACGACGACTCACCCTTGTTGCCGTACACCATCTGCTGCACGTTAACCGCCGTCCCCCAGTCGTCAGGCAGACGGTTAATCCGCCGGTACTGAACTGCGCGCGCACCCATCCACGAGTCGAACACCGCTTGGATGGCCTGCCGGAGCTGCTCCTGCGGGTCGTTCGGAAAGTCGTAGTAGGACTTGAAGCTCTCGGTCAGCTCGCGAAGTGCATCGGCATCGAGCTCGGTATCGAGCGTCACGCCGCGCCCCCGCTTGACGCGCGCGATCTCATCCTCGAAGCGCTCGCCCGGGATTCCGCGCACCACGTTGCCGAACATCTGCACCAGGCGCCGATAGCAGTCCCACGCGAAGCGCTTGTCCCGAGTGCGCGCTGCCAGCCCGGCGGTCGTCTCGTCATTAAGCCCCAGGTTCAGCACGGTGTCCATCATCCCCGGCATCGACACGCGCGCCCCGGAACGCACCGAGACGAGCAGCGGATCATCAGAGTCGCCGAGCCGGCTGCCGGCCCGCTGCTCGAGCGCCGCGAGCGCCGCTCCTACATGCTCCTCGAGACCCTCCGGCCATCTCCGGCCGTCGCGCATATACGCCACGCACGCCTCGGTCGTGATGGTGAATCCAGCTGGGACCAGGTCAGGAGCGAGGATGCGCGTCATCTCGGCCACGCCCGCACCCTTCCCGCCGAGCAGGTCGCGCATTTCCCGTGAGCCCTGCGCGAAGTCGTACACCCACCTCTGGCTTCCAGCGCCCGACTCCTTGACAGTGGCGCCTACTAGTTGAGTGGTCATCTCGTTTCTCCCACAACGCTCGACATAACGCGTGCGGCCTCAGAGTGGAACCGCCGACTGGGAATAGTCTTCGCGCCGCCGCGGCCGCTGATAACCGTGCCACGTGCCGAGGCGGCTACGTAGTTTCCCCTGTTTGGCCTTCAGCGCGCGTGACATAACTTCCGCCATGGTGACGCGCGAACGGTAGAGTCTCGTCGCCGTCGCGGCGATCGGCGAACGCGAGCGTTGCTCCGGCGCTCGGCGCGGCTCACACTGTCCCCCCACCGTCGTCTCCTCCAGTCAGCACCCAATCGAGCCCACGGCAGATTGCGGACCTCCAACAGGCCTACGGCGCCGACATGGCCGCGCGACCGCCTCATGACGACCGTCGACCCCGTTGACGCACGACGTTTTGCTCGACGACAGCGAGCCGCCGTCAGAACCCGCCCGAATAGCCCACCTCGAGCAGCTCGATCACCTCCCGGATCATCGGGATGCGCGGGTTGGTGCGAATGCTCGGGTCCATGAATGCCGCCCGGGCGAGATCCGGCAGCGCCTTGTCGAACTCCTTTCGCGACACGCCGCAATCGGCCAGCGTCCGCGGTTGCTCGACCTCGGCCAGCAGCGCGTCTACACGCGCGAACAGCCGGTCACGGCGATCCCGTTCGGTGCGTCCGCCGAAGCCCAGGATCCGGGCGATCTCCGCGTACTTCTCGGGTGCTACATACGCCGAGTAGCCCGGGGCGGGCATGAACTTGCTCGGCAGCGACGCGTTGTAGCGCAGAACGTGAGGCAGGAAGATCGCGTTGGCGCGACCGTGGGCGATCCCGAACTGCGCGCCGACGGGGTGCGCGAGCGCGTGGTTCAGCCCGACGAAGGCGTTCGAGAACGCCAGCCCGGCGATCGTCGCGGCGTTGTGCATCGCGGTGCGCGCGTCGAGGTCCGTCCCGTCCCGGTACGCGCGCGGCAGCGCCGTGAAGATCAAGTTTGCTGCCTGCACGCAGAACGCGTCCGTGAACGGCGAGGCGAAGATCGAGACCGCCGCCTCGAGCGCGTGGGTCAAGGCGTCGATGCCGGTATCCGCCGTGATCTGCTTGGGCATGGTCAACGTGAGGTGCGGGTCGACGATCGCCATGTCGGGGACGAGCGAGTAATCGACCAGTGTCACCTTGCGCTTTCCCACGCTGATCACCGCGGCCGGCGAGACCTCTGAGCCCGTGCCGGACGTGGTGGGGATCGCGACCAGCCGCACCTTGTGCCCGACCTGCGGGAAGTCAGCGATGCGCTTGCGCGCGTCGAGGAACGGCAGCGAGAGCTCGCGGATACTCAGGTGTGGGCTCTCGTGGAACAGGCGCATCGCCTTCGCCGCATCCATCACCGAACCGCCGCCGAGCGCGATGATCGCGTCGGCGCCCGACCGCTCCAGCTCATCGATGCCGGCGCGGATCTGAGCTTCCGTCGGCTCGGGCTCGACCCCGGAGTACACGTGCACGGCGCCCGCGGTGAGGTAGTGGCGAACCTCCTCGGCCACCCCTCTGGCCACAGTCCATCTGTCTGTGACGATGAGGGGGCGGGAGGCGGGGAGCTGGCGCAGATTGTCCAGCGCGCCCGGATTGAAGTACGTGTCCGACGGAACCCGGAACCATTGGGACGGCGTCTGGCGGCGTGAGACAGTCTTGATATTGAGGAGGTTTCGGTAGTTCACGTTGTCAGTCGTGTTCGACCCTCCCCACGTTCCGCACCCGAGCGAGAACGTCGGGGTCATCGAGTTGTAGACCCCGCCCAACGCTCCGACCGCGGTCGGCGCATTGACCAGGATCCGTCCCGTACGGACTGAGAGCGCAAACCGATCGATCACCTCGTCGTCGGTCGCGTACACGGCCGAGGTGTGGCCGAGACCGAAGTGCTCGGTGACCAGCTCACACGCCCGGATGCCGTGCTCGACCGACGGCGAGCGCACCAGCCCGAGCACCGGCATCAACTTCTCGGCGATGAGCGGGTGGGCTGCCAGGGCGTCGAGATCGCTCGGAAGCGCGGCCAGCAGCACCTTGTCAGCGTCCGTCGCTTCGAACCCGGCCAGGTTCGCGAGATTCACGCAGGACTGTCCGAGCACGTCGAGCTGCACCTTGCCCTCCTCGCTGAACGACCGAGCCGCCAGTGCATCCGATTGCTCGTCGGTCAGCAGGCGAGAGCCCATCCGTTCGAACTCCTCGACCACCTGATCGTAGATCGCCTCGTCGATCACACACGTTTGCTCCGCCGGGCAGATCACCGAGGCGTCGAACGTCTTCGAGATCAGGATGTCCATCACCGCCATGCGGATGTCCGCACTACGGTGCACGTACACGGGCGCGTTGCCTGGTCCGACGCTGAGGCACGGCTTTCCGGCCTGGTTGGCGGCCGCGACCGCCTTCGGTCCGCCCGTCGTCCAGATGAAGTCAACGCCGGAGTGGTGGAAGAGATACTGCGACACCTCGAGCGACGGATCAGGGATCACCTGGAGCGAGTTAGGCGGCAGCCCGACCGCCTCGCCCGCCCCCTGGAGAACCTCGGCCCCGCGCAGCGCGCAGCGCACGGCGCGCGGCGACGGACGCATGAGCAGCGCATTCCGGGTCTTGGCGCACACGATCGATTTGAACAGCGTCGTCGAGGTCGGGTTGGTGATCGGCAGGAGGGCCAGCACGACCCCGATCGGCTCGGCCACGTACTGAAGGGCACGCTCGCGATCCTCGTCGATCACACCGACCGACTTCTTGTCCTTCAGGTAGTCGTAGAGGAACTCGGTGGCGATGTAGTTCTTGAGCACCTTGTCCTCGAGCACGCCGAAGTGAGTCTCCTCCATCGCCAGCTCCGCCAGCTCGACGGCGTGCTCGAGCCCGGCGACCGTCATCGTCCAGACGATCCGGTCGACTGCTTGCTGATCGAGCGCGCGCAGCGCCGTGGACGCCTCACGCGCGCGCTCTACGAAGCCATCCAGCCGAGCGGACCACTCGGCATCCGTTTCCGGCGCGGCCGGGCCTTTGACTGCCGTTGCCATGGTTACCCCCGTTTCTAATCGAGCGCCGGCATCATCGGACCGTCGCCGGCCGGGTCGAGGATTCCTTCCTCCAGCCACGCGTAACGTCCGTCCAGCAGCTTCTGAGCGGCGCGGTAACGGCTGTCATCGTCGTTCGCCCACAACTCGCGGAAGAGCGTGTCCGCCCTGCGCTTAGCCATCGAGCAGAAAAGCTGGGCGAGCTCGACCGCCTCCTCCTGGCGCTCCGGATGCGCCCGTCCCAACGTGCCGGCGTAGACCGCCGTGGAGGAGATCGCGAACAGCTCGGCGCCGATGTCAACGATCCGTCCGAGGAACGTCTGCTTGTTCTCCAGCTTGGCCTGCCAGCGCGCCATGCCGTAGAACGTCTCGCGAGCAAGCTTCCGTGAGGCGCGCTCGACGTAGCGCAGGTAGCCCGCCAGGGGTCCGAACTCCTCGTAGGCGCGAGGATTCTGGCCCTTGCCGACGGCGAGCTGGGGCAGCCATTTGCCATAGAACAGGCCGGCCTTCATCGCCGCCTTGGCCTTGACATCGCCGTTGCCCATGATCAAACTGCCCGCGGCCTGGAGGTGGGTGTCAACCGCCTCGCGCGCAATCAGCAGGTGCATGATCTCGCTCGAGCCTTCGAAGATGCGGTTGACACGCATGTCCCGCATGGCCTGCTCCACCGGCACCGGCTTCTCACCGCGCGCCTTCAGCGACGCCGCGGTCTCATAGCCGCGCCCGCCTCGGAGCTGCATCAGCTCGTCGATGACCTTCCACGAGAGCTCCGACCCGTACACCTTGCATAGGGCGGCCTCGATCCGGATGTCGTTGCGCTTGTCGTCGGCCAGGCGTGCCGCGACGTCGAGCATCGCCTCGAGGCCGAACGCGCTGCCGGCGATGAAGGCCAGCTTCTGAGCGACCGCGTCGTGCTTGCCGATCGGACGGCCCCACTGCACCCGCTGGGTGCTCCATTCGCGCGCTACCTTCGTGGCCCACTTCGAAGCCCCCACGGCGATCGCCATCAGGGCCAGCCGGCCGGTGTTCAGGGTACTCAGGGCGATCCTGAGCCCGTCGCCCTCGCGCGCGATCCGGTTCTCCTCGGGAACGAAGACGTCCTTGAGAATCGTCACCGAATTCTCGATCCCCCGCAGCCCCATGAAAGCGTTGCGGTGCAGGATGGTGATGCCCTCGGTGTCATAGGGGAGCACGAACGCGCTGATCCCGCCCCGATGACCCTCGCCCTTGGGCACCTTCGCCATCACCACGACGATGTCGGCGACCGTTCCATTGGTGGCCCACAGCTTGCGGCCGGTGATCCGGTAGCCGCCCTCCACCGGCGTTGCCACCAGGTCGTCGTCAACCGGCGCGGCGGCGTGCTCGGGGCCGGCCGGTATGGCCGTCGAGGCCATTCGTGCCGGATCGGAGCCGACCCCCGGTTCGGTCAGCAGGAAGGCGCTGAGGTGATCCTTTGCGACCAGTGGCAGCCACTTGCGCCGCTGCTCCTCGCTACCGAACATCCGCAGAGGCTCGGCGACACCGATCGATTGGTGCGCGCTGAGCAGCGTGCAGATCGACGAGTGAACGTTGCCGGCGATGGCCAGCGCCTTGCTGTAGTAGACCTGTGAGAGGCCCAGTCCGCCGTACTGCGGCGGGACCTTCATCCCGAGCGCGCCGATCCGCTTCAGCCCGTCGATCACGCGATCGGGGATCTTGGCCTCACGCTCGATCTCGAGCGGATCGGCCAGCTCAGTCAGGACTGCCTTCAACTGGCCCAGAAAGTGATCGCCCCTCTCGGTCGCCTCGGGATCAAGCCGGGGCTGCGGATTGATCAGATCGAGCCGGAAATCGCCCAGGAACAGCTGCTTGCCAAAGCTCGGCAGCTTCCACTCGGCCTCCCGCGCCGCCTCCACGACATCGCGAGCTTCCTTCTCTGAAACGTTGGTTGCCACGGTTGGTCCTCTCGATAGTCGCCGTCCGTCGACAGTTCGCTTACATGTCCAGTCCGCCGTTGACGCCCCACACCTGCCCGGTGATGTAACCCGAGGCGTCGTTGGCCAGGAACGTGACTAGGCGGGCGATCTCCTCCGGCTGTCCCATCCGGTGCATGGGAACGCGCTCCACGATCTCCGCCAGCATGAACGGTGGGATCGTCACCACCATGTCGGTCTCGATCAGGCCCGGAGTGATGCAGTTGACGGTGACCCCGATGCCCCTCTCGAGCTTGCCGGCTATCCGGAGCGCCATCGCCGCCTCCTTGGCGAGCGTCTTCGTCAGCCCGAACATCCCCGCCTTCGCGGCGGTGTAGTTGACCTGGCCGATGTTGCCGATCTCGCCGCTGACCGACGAGATGTTGACGATTCGCCCCGAGCCTCGACCGATCATGTGCTGGACGGCCGGCTTTGACATGTAGAAAGCACCTGATAGGTCGACCTTGATCACCTTGTCCCAATCGTCCGGCGACAGCTTCCACACCGGCTTGTCGACCGTGATCCCAGCGTTGTTGACCAGGATGTCGAGTCGGCCGTGCTCCTTGATCACGTCCTCGATCACCCGCCGGCAGTCCCCGGCGTCGCCGATGTTG